>JAFEDM010000463.1 GCA_018241625.1 Pseudomonadota bacterium
GACCCTTCTACCTCCCCTGCGAAGCGGGGGAGGGGGACCATCCGCCGAAGAGCGGATGGTGGAGGGGGCGAACTCCATCCACCGCGCCCAATACGGCTGATCGGTCCACCAAGCCTGAAGCTCGCCCCCTCCACCACCCGCTCTTCGCTCCGCTCGGCGAGCGGTCCCCCTCCCGCCGCTCCGCGGGGGAGGTAAAGCGCTCGTACGCGCTCGCCCGTGTCCGCCAGCGGAAAGGAACCTCAATGATTCCCGTCGCGCACCAGGTCGAAGAACTCCTGGCGGGTGCGCGGGTCGGTGCGCACCTCGCCCAGCAGATGGCTGGTGGTCAGCCGCGTGCCCGGCGTGTTCACGCCGCGCATGGTCATGCAGCTGTGCTCGGAGACGATGACCACGCCGACGCCTTTGGGCTTCAGGATGTCGCAGATCGCCCCGGCGATCTCGGCGGTGAGCTTCTCCTGGATCTGCAGGCGCCGCGCGAAGCCGCGCACCACGCGGGCCAGCTTGGAGATGCCGACCACCCGGTTCGACGGCAGGTAGCCCACATAGGCGCGGCCGATGAACGGCAGCATGTGGTGCTCGCAGAAGCTGACCACCGGAATGTCCTTCAGGATCACCAGCTCGTCGTAGCCGGCCACCTCCTCGAAGGTCTTCTCCAGGTATTCGCGCGGGTCGACCTCGTAGCCCGCGAACAGCTCGCGGTACGACCGCGCCACCCGCGCCGGGGTCTCCAGCAGGCCCTCGCGGTCCGGGTCGTCGCCCGCCCATTCGATCAGGGTGCGGACCGCGGCCTCGGCGTCTTCCTGGGTGGGGCGGCGCTTCTCGCTCATCGGTTGCGTCCCTCTCGCGTCAAGCGCCAACGGTTAGCATGCGGCGAAGTTCATGGGGACAACTCGGCGGCGCGCGATGACAGGCCCATGACCCGCCGCTAGGGTCGCGGCGACTTTTCCACACTTTGCGTAGACGAGACTTCCCATGGCCGACGACGCCTCCGCCCACCCCGATGTGCTCAACCAGGCCGCCCAGGGCCAGCTCAAGTCGATCATCGAGCGGATCGAGCGGCTGGAGCAGGAAAAGGCCGAGGTGGCCGAGCAGATCAAGGAGGTCTTCGCCGAGGCCAAGGGCAACGGCTTCGACGTCAAGATCCTGCGCAAGGTGGTCCGCATCCGTAAGCAGGACCGCGCCAAGCGGATGGAGGAGGACGCGATCCTCGACCTCTACCTCTCGGCGATCGGAGAGATTTGAACCGCAAACCTCCCGATAAGGGTGGCGCCAAGCGATCCGGCTTCGACGCCAACCGCAAACCGCCCGATCCCAAGGCGGCCGCCAAGCGCGCCGCGCTGAATGCGCTGAAGCGCGCGAAACGCCAAGCCGACCGCGCGGGCGTGAAGCTCTCCGAATGGGAGGGCGAGTTCCTGGGCAGCGTCGCCGACCGACTGAAGACCTACGGCCGCGCCTTCGGCGATCCCGAGAAAGGCGCGCCCGGCCAGGCGCTCTCGGCGATGCAGACCGTGAAGCTCAAGGAGATCACGGCCAAGGCCAAGGGCGAGAAGAAAGAGCTCAAGCGCCGGCCGTTCCGGCGGAAGTCGCCGAAGGCGCAGGATTCCTAGCCACGGATTTCACGGATCACACGGATGCGGTCCGTGAAATCCGTGTGATCCGTGGTTCACTTCCTTATTTCCACGCGCCGTAGGGGTCGACGAAGTCCTTGCCCAGGGCCTCGGCCACCGCCGGGTGGGTCAGCTGGCCCTTCAGCACGTTCAGGCCCTTGGCCAGGTGCTTGTTCTTCTTCAGCGCGTCCAGGCCGTCGTCGGCGAGCGCCAGGCCGAACGGCAGCGTGGCGTGCACCAGGGCTTCCGACGAGGTGCGCGGCGCCGCGCCCGGCATGTTGGCCACGCAATAGTGGACCACGCCGTCGACGGTGTAGGTCGGGTTGGCGTGGGTCGTGGGCTTGGAGGTCTCGAAGCAGCCGCCCTGGTCGATGGAGACGTCCACCAGCACCGAGCCCGGCTTCATGCGCTTCAGGTCGGCCTTGCTGATCATCTTGGGCGCGCTGGCGCCGGCGGTCAGCACCGCGCCCACCACCACGTCGGACTTCACGATCTCTTCCTCGACCGCGTCCTTGGTGGAGTAGCGGGTCAGGATCCGGCCCTGGAACATGTTGTCGAGCTCGCGCATCCGCGGGATCGAGCGCTCGACGATCACCACCTCGGCGCCCAGGCCGGCGGCCATGCGCGCGGCGTTCATGCCGACCACGCCGCCGCCCAGCACCAGCACGCGGGCCGGCGGCACGCCGGGCACGCCGGAGAGCAGCAAGCCCATGCCGCCGTTGTGCTTCAGCAGGGTCTCGCCGGCGGAGAAGACGGCGATGCGGCCGGCCACTTCGGACATCGGCGCCAGCAGCGGCAGGCCGCCTTGGGCGTCGGTCACCGTTTCGTAGGCGATGGCGGCGCAGCCGGAAGCCAGCAGGCCCTCGGTCTGAGCCGGATCGGGCGCCAGGTGAAGGTAGGTGAAGAGAATGTGGTCGGGGGTGAGCCGGGCCCACTCAACCGCCTGGGGTTCCTTGACCTTCACGATCATCTTGGCGCCGGCGAACACCGCCTCGGCGTCCGGGACGATCTTGGCGCCGGCCCGCGTGTAGGCGTCGTCGGGGTAGCCGGCTCCGGCGCCCGCGCCGGTTTCCACGATCACCTCGTGGCCGTGGCTCACATATTCCCGCACGGCGGTCGGGGTGAGGCCGACGCGGTACTCGTCAGCCTTGATCTCGCGGGGCACGCCAACGCGCATGAAAGCCTCCATAGGGGCGGGTTTTTGCAAGTCGGCGGTGGTTTGGGGGTCGGAGCTTGCGGTGTCAATGGCGCTGGTCGCGCTAGACAGGGGGCTTCGACGCAAATCGAACCGACGGGGCGAATAAGGCTAAGCTTCGGAACTTGGGATTATGCGGGGGGATCGGACATGGATCGGAAGGGCTGGGCCAGGCTGGCGCTGGCCGCCGCGGTGGTCGGCGGGGTGAGCTATGTAGCGTCCTGGGGCCTGCCGCTCTCCCAGCCGATGTCCCTGGCCTGGAAGGGGACCGGCGTCGGCTTCCTGACCCTCTACGCGGCCTTGCGGGCGCGCAGCGTGGACGGCTGGTTGCTGACCGCGGCGATGGGGCTGGGCGCGGCGGGTGACGTGCTGCTGGGCGCGGCGGGCCAGACGGTGGGCGGCGCGGTGTTCCTGGCCGGCCACCTGGTCGCCATGGCGCTGTACCTGCGCAACCTGCGGCCCGCCCTGTCCGGCGCGGCGTGGTTCCACGCCGCCTGGCTGCCGCCGATCGCCGCCGGGATCGCCTTCGTCCTGCCGGCGGACCGGGCCGCGGCGCCCGGCATCGCCATCTATGCCCTGGGCGGCGCGGCGGCGACGGCGCTGGCCTGGATCAGCCGCTTCCCGCGCGGCCGCGTGGCCGTGGGATCGACCCTGTTCCTGGTCTCCGACGAGCTGATCTTCGCCCGCATGGGGCCGCTCCACGACCAGCCCTGGGTCGGCTTTGCGGTCTGGGGCCTCTACTTCGCCGGCCAGGCGCTGATCGCCGTGGGCGTGGCAAACGCGCTGCGGGCCGACGTCTAACACCAAAGAAAATGCGCCGCCGGATCGGGGGTCCGGCGGCCCCCTTCTCGACAAAGAAAATGCGCCGCCGGATCGGGGGTCCGGCGGCGCAGGGCACACAGGGCTGGAGAGGCCCCTTACTAACTCTTGTTCGGTACGGCTCAGCCGCGGGCGCGGACGCGGGCGACGGCCAGCGCCGGGACCAGCTGCGGGCGACGGCGGTTGGCGCGCAGCATCGCGCCCAGGCCGCCCAGGCCCATGATCATCAGCGCCCAGCTCGCCGGCTCCGGCACGGCCACGCCTTGCAGGCTCATGTCGTCGAGGGCGAAGTCGTTGCCGCTCGGCTCCAGGTTCAGGTTGCTGAGCGAGATGCTTTGCAGCCCGTTGGCGCCGGTGACGCCCGAATAGGTGAAGTTCTCCCAGCCGTTCAGGCCCGGCTGGCCGCCGTTGGCCTGGAAGGTGGCGCCGTCGACCTTGGCGCCGTTGACCCACAGCTGCAGGTCGGCGGGGCTGGACGGATAGACCGAGGCCACCCAGAACGAGAAGGTGTAGGCGGTGTTGGCCGCGCCGATCAGCGCCTGGCCGCCGCCGATGTCGCCTTCCGACCAGATAATCGAGTCGGCCTGCGACGAGCCGTTGATCACCATCATGAAGCCGCCCGAGCCGCCGCCGGTGTGGTCGGAGAGGTTGGCGAACAGCGGGTGGTCGAGGTTCGGGTTGGTGGTGACGTCGTAGGTCCCTTCCGGCCACAGGTTGTTGCCCTGGCCGTTCGGCGGCGAATAGGCGTAGTCGCTGTAGAAGCCGGTGGCGCCCTGATCGAAGTTCCCGTTGGTCAGGAGCTCGGTGGCCGAAGCGGCGCCGGCGATGGCGAACCCAGCGGCGGCGATGGCGGCGGTGGCGAAAAGGCTCTTCACGAGGTCACTCTCCCGATCCGCCGGTTTCCCCTGTCCCATTGAAAGACAGGCCCGCGGGCTTGATGGACGGGGGAGCAATCGCCGGGCCAACCGGCCGGCCAGGGGCCTCAGCGCAGGACGCAGTCGGCCAGCCCGTCGCGGCGGATCGTGCCGGCCGCGGCCACGATGTGGCCGCCACGCTTCTGGATGTAGGGGCCTGGCCGTGACGCCTTCCAGCTGAGCGGCTTGGGGATGATCGCCGCGAGGCGCGCGGCTTGGGCCGGGGCGAGCCGCGCGGCGCTGGTGTGGAAGTTCGCCTGGGCCGCGGCCTCGGCGCCATAGACGCCCGGGCCCCATTCGATGGAGTTCAGATAGACTTCCATGATCCTGGGCTTGCCCCAGATGGTCTCGATCAGCACCGTGAACCAGGCCTCCAGGCCCTTCCGCACATAGTCTCGGTGCGGCCAGAGAAAGACGTTCTTGGCCGTCTGCTGGCTGATGGTCGAACCGCCGCGCAGCTTCTTGCCGGCCTCGTTGGCGTCCATCGCCTTCTGCATGGCGTTCCAGTCGAAGCCGTGATGGACGCAGAAGCGGGCGTCCTCGGCCCCGATCACGCTGCGCACCAGCTCCGGCGAGATGCGCGACAGCGGGACCCAGCGGCGGTCGTAGCCGTGGCCCTCGAACATCCGCTCGATCATGAGATAGGTCATCGGCGGTGGCACGAAGCGATAGATCGCCACCACCACGACGGGACCGACCAGGCCGAACACCAGCACGCCGAGCATCGCCCAACGGACGACCCGGCCGATCAGGCCGCCTCTGCGCCGGGCTGGGGAACGCTTGGCCAAGCGGGTGTCCTTGCCTTGACCCTGGGGGACGCCGATAGCTGGGCTGCGCCGCCCGCCACAGTCAAGGCGGGCGCGGCCAGGAGCACGCCCATGAACGTCAGCGACGCCATCGCCAGCCGCATCTCCGTGCGGGCCTTCAAGCCCGATCCGGTGCCGGGCGAGCTGGTGGCGGACATCCTGGTGCGCGCCGCCCAGGCGCCCAGCGGCGGCAACCTGCAGCCTTGGCGGGTGTACGCCATCGCCGGCCAGCCGCTGGCGGACTTCAAGGCGATGGTGGCCGGCGCGCCGTTCGGCGAGGCGCCGGAGTACGAGGTCTATCCGCCGAACCTCTGGGAGCCCTTCCGCACCCGGCGCTGGCAGAACGGCGAGGATCTCTACGCGACCATCGGCATCCCGCGCGAGGACAAGGCCGCGCGGCTGATGCAGCTCGCCAAGAACGGCCAGTTCTTCGGAGCGCCGGTGGGGCTGTTCTTCTGCCTCGACCGCAAGCTCGGGCCGCCGCAATGGGCGGACCTCGGGATGTTCATGCAGAACGTCATGCTGCTGGCGGTAGAGCGCGGCCTCGACACCTGCCCGCAGGAGTACTGGGCCCGCTATCCGAAGACGGTCGCGACCTTCCTGGGCCTGGCGGACGATCACATGCTGTTCGCCGGCATGGCGCTGGGCTACCGCGACCCCGATCATCCCATCAACACGCTGAGGGCGAGCCGCGACGGCTTCGAGCTCTGGGGCGAGCTCCGCGGCTTCGCCTAACGGCGTATGTTGCCACCTGGAATTGTACAGAAACGGGCTCGTTATAAGAAAGTTATAATTCCCCCTTCCAGTGCGTCGTCGGGCGTTGGCTGGGAAGGCGTGGAATGGCGATTCGTGTGGGGTTGGGGCTGCTGGCCGCCGATGTGCGCGACGATCTGTCGAGGTTCCATCTGCTGCACTACGGCGATCGGGTCGACGGCTTCCTGATCAGCGGCCACAATTCGGGCACCCACTGGCTGCGCTTCATGCTCAGCGCGGCGATCGCCCACCACCTCGACCTGCCGCGGCCGATCTATTCCAGCGGGCCCTTGAGCGACGTCTTCATCGGCCACGCGCGCCACAGGCGTCTGTTCCCCCACGCGCCGAAGATCGGCAGTTCGCACCACATGCCGTCACGTCTGATCGGTCTCCTGGGCGCGGCCCGGTTCATCCGCCTGCCGCCGATCGTGCTGCTGGTGCGGCACATCCCCGATTCCCTGCTGTCCTATTTCTTCAAGTGGCGGGACGAGAAGGACTTGGGCGACCTGCAGGGCTATCTCAGTCGCGCGCCCCGCGCCCAGGGCGTCGACATCTGGTGGTTCATCCGGTTCTTCAACCGCTGGGGCCGCCTGAAGCAAGTCTTCCCCCGCGCGATCCTGGTGGTGCGCTACGAGGATGTGCAGCGCGACCCGGCGACCTGGGTGCGCCGCATCTGGTCGCACTGGGGCGTCGACCTGGACGCGGCCGACCTGCGCGCCGCCATGGCGGTGTCTTCACGCACGGCGGTGCAGGCCTGCCTCGACCCCGCTTATGGGGAGGACATCGCCCCCGACCGCGCGGCGCGTGACGCCTGCCGCTATGGCGATCGCGACGTGGCGGTGCTGGAGCAGCGGTTGAGCCATCATCTGCGCCACACCTTCGGCTACGCCGCCTCGGTGAGCCGCGTCGAGCCAGCGGTTCCGCCGCGCGAGCGCGAAACCGAGCCGGTGGTGGTGGCCGCCTAACGCCCTTGGAAGTCGGCGGGCCGCTTCTCGAGGAAGGAGGTCATCCCTTCACGGAAGTCCTGGGTGCGCACCAGCTGCAGGAACTGCAGGTAGACGTGGTGCACGTGGTCGTTGAAGCCCTCCGACAGCCCCATACGCATCAGCCGCTTGGCCGACTGCACGGCCAGCGGCGCGTTGTCGGCGATCTCCGTGGCCACGGCGCGGGCGCGGGCCTGAAGCTCGGCGTCCGGCACGACCTCGTTGGCGAGGCCCAGCTCGAGGCTCTCGGCCGCCGAAAGCGTGCGGCCGGTGAAGATCACCTCGGCGGCCTTCGCCCAGCCCAACAGGCGCGGCAGGATCCAGGTGCCGCCGCTCTCCGGCACCACGCCGCGCTTCACGAAGGCGGCGGCCAGCTTGCCGCTCTCGCCCATGATCCGCATGTCGCAGCCCAGCGCCGTGTCCAGGCCATAGCCGGCCGCCGCGCCGTTCAGGGCGCAGATGGTGGGCTTGTCCATGGCGAACAGCACCGTGGGCGGCGCCGTACGCAGGTCGAGGTTCACGCTGGGCGCCTGCACCGAGGCCGCCGAGCCGATGCCCGAGCCCTGGGTGGCGTCCACCAGGTCCAAGCCCACGCAGAAGGCGCGCCCGGCGCCGGTCAGGATCACCACCCGGACCTTGGGATCCGCGTTGGCCTTCAGCAGCAGTTCGCTGAGCTGCATCAGCATCGGGCCCGAGATGGCGTTCATCCGGTCGGGCCGGTTCAGGGTGAGCGTCGCGACGCCGTCCGCGACCTCGTAGAGCACCTCGGCGGCGGTCTGTTTCGGCGCCTTGCCCAGATCATCGGCCATGGCTTCCTCCATCTGTCGTTGGCGACAGCTAAGCGCCCCGCCGCAACGGCAGGCAAGCCGGCTGAGAACCATAGCCACGCTTATGCATTCTTTATGAGTTCTTTATGCCCAGCACGCGGTGTCAGGGATGCCGTCAGGCGCGCCCGACGCATCCGCCAACCAGGAGAGTGACCTTGAAGACCATTCTGATCGCCACGGCCGTCGCGGCCCTGTCCCTGAGCGCCGTGTCCACCGCGTTCGCGCAGCCGCCCGGCTGGGTTCGCCACGACGAATGGCGCCGCGGCCATCGGATGCGCCACGACGACTGGGCGCGCGGTCAGCGCGTCGACTGGCACGCTCATCACCTGCGCCGGCCGCCGCGCGGCTATGAGTGGCGCGAGGTCGACGGCAACTATGTCCTGGCCGCCGCCGCCACGGGCCTGATCGCCTCGATCATCGCCAACAGCCACTAAGGCCGGAAGCAGGGGCTAGGCGGAAACCTCCGCCACGCCCGCTTCGCCGTCCTCGCAGCCCCAGGCGACCCGCTTGGCGTCCGGGGTGATCGCCAGGGCGGTGACGGGCGCGCCCTTCTCGGCCTTGATCGGCACGATCCGCTGGCCGGTGACGTCGCAGGCCCAGACGCGCCCGTCGTCGAGGCCGGCGGCCACCCAAGAAAGATTCGGCGCGCCGGCGACCTGTACCACCGCCGCGGCCTCGTCGTAGCCGACCTCGGCCGCCTGCTTGCCCATCGGGCCCGTGGTGCCGGCGAACGGCCAGACCACGACACCGTTGGCGCCGGACGTGGCCAGCAGATTGCCCTTGGAGAAGAAGGCCAAGCTCCTCGGCTTCGCCGGATAGCCGCCCATGCGCATGTTCTTCTCGTCGGCCACGCGCCAGCCGTGCAGCTGGTTCTCCTGCATGGCGCTGATCAGGAACTTGCCGTCCGGGCTCCAGACGCAGGCCACATGGCTGCCGGCCCAGTCCAGCTTGGCGGGCTTCTGATCCTCGATGCGGGCGTACCAGAGCCAGACCCCGCCGTAGGTGGCGGCCGCGATCCGCCGTCCCTTGGGCTCGAACGCCAGGTCGGCGATGGTCTTGTCGTGGGCGAAGGTGCGCGAAAAGGCGGCGTCGGCCGCATCGCGGACGTGCAGGTCGCGTCCGGCGGCAAAGGCGATCAGGCCCGAGGCGGCGCTGGCGGCGACCGCATCGATCCACTTGCCCGGCAAGCTGGCGATTTCCTGGGCGCCGTCAGCCCGCGTCCAGACCAGCCGCCCGTCGTCGCCGCCGCTCACCAACCCCTGTCCCGAAGGGTGCCGAACCGCCGCCAGAATGGCCCCGTCGTGGGCGGTTTGCGCCGCGCCGTCCTCGAAACGAACGGTCCCGTCGCCGAGGGCGAACAGGGCCTTTTGGCCGGCGTCGAAGGAGACCGCCGTTACGTAGGCGTCGAAGGCGTAGGGCATGGCTTCCAGTAGTTCGCCGCTTCGGGCTTTACAACGCCGCGGCGGCTTGCCAATGGTCGCTGGACTCTTAATGGGCGGGCGGAAAACGCCCCAGGGAAGGAAAGTTACGTATGGGCGCTAAGCTCGGCGGTGGCGGCGGTGGCCGCTTCGATCTCGGCCAGAACGCGGACATCAACGTCACGCCGTTCGTGGACGTGATGCTCGTGCTCCTGATCATCTTCATGGTGGCCATCCCGGCCGCGACGGTGTCGATCAAGCTCGACCTGCCGCCGGCCCAACCGCCGCCGCCCGGGACCAAGATCAAGGAACCGATCGTCATCAACATCCAGAACGGCGGCGGGGTGTTCATCGACACCGCTGCGACCTCTCTGGCGACGTTGACGGGCGACCTGACCCGCAAGCTGGCCGCCGACGATCCGGCGACCCCGCCGACGCAGCAGCGCGTCTACATCCGCGCCGACAAGCTGGTCCGCTACGGCGACTTCATGGCGGTGATGAACACCCTGCAGGGCAACGGCTTCTATCAGGTGGCCCTGATCAACGAAGAGCTCTGATCCGAGCCTTCGACGGAACAAAGAGCCCGCCGGGGCGACTCGGCGGGCTTTTTCGTGCGCGCCTAGCGGGGAGCCCGTGCAACTCCGCGTTCATCGTGAAAATCCGATTCAGCATTAAACGGCGCGTAACCCTGATCGGCCGATGATCCGCGAAAGCGCGGCCAGAAGGGTCGCCGACAAGCGCGGAGGCGCGAGATGTGGAATTCGGTGGAAGTGTCTGTCGGCCCAGCCGTGCATCGCGGCCGGTATCGAATGGAAGGCGATCAGCTGGTCCTGGAATGGCGCAACGGCCGCGTAGCCGAGCGCTGCGGCCTGCTGAAGCCCGAGTATGTGGCGCAGAGCCGCCTGAAGCAGCTCGTCTCCGGCCAGCTGGCGGCCTGATCCAGGCCCCTAGGCGGCGCAGGCCTCGAAGCCTTCGCGCAGCTTGGCCTCGTCCAGGTTGCGCCCGATGAACACCAGCCGCGAATAGCGGTCGGCGTCGCTCTTCCACGGCCCCTGGAAGTCGCCTTCCAGGATCATGTGGACCGCCTGGAACACCAGCCGGCGATCCTCGCCCGCGACATCCAGGATGCCCTTGGCCCGCAGGATGTCGGGGCCCTGGGCCTGCAGCACCTCGTTCAGCCAGGCCGTCACCTTGTTGGCGTTGAGCGGCTTCCTCGTGGTCAGCGAAATTCCGCGGATCCCCGTCGCCTCGATGTCGTGATCGTGGTGATCGTGGTCATGGCCGTGATGGCCGTGATGGTCATGATCGTGCCCATGATGGTCGTGGTCGCAGTGCTCGTCGTGCACGTGACCCGGCTCGCCGTGGGCGGGATTCAGGAAGTCCGGCTCGATCTCCTCGATCCGCTGCAGGTCGAAGGAGCCGCGGCCCAGCACCTGGTCCAGCGGCACGTTGGAGCGCTGGGCGCGGTGGATCGGGGCCAGCGGGTTCAGCTTGCGGATCATCCGCTCGACCTCGGCCAGTTCCGGCTCGCTCACCAGGTCGGTCTTGTTAAGGATGATCTGGTCGGCGAAGGCCACCTGTTCGACCGCCTCCTTCGAGTCGGCCAGGCGCAGCGGCAGGTGCTTGGCGTCGACCACCGTGGTCACGCTGTCGAGCTCGGTCTTCGCCCGCACGTCGTCGTCGACGAAGAAGGTCTGGGCCACCGGGCCGGGATCGGCCAGGCCCGTGGTCTCGACGATGATGGCGTCGAAGCCGCCTTTGCGCTTCATCAGGCCCGAGACCACCCGGATCAGGTCACCGCGCACCGTGCAGCAGACGCAGCCGTTGTTCATCTCGAACACCTCTTCGTCGGCGCCGACGATCAGGTCGTTGTCGATGCCGACCTCGCCGAACTCGTTCACGATCACGGCGTACTTCTTGCCGTGGTCCTCCGAGAGGATGCGGTTCAACAGCGTGGTCTTGCCCGCGCCGAGATAGCCGGTCAGCACGGTGACGGGCGTCTTGCTATGGGTCGGGGTGGCGGCGGTGGTGTCGGTCATGGGGCACATTTAGGCGCCGCGCACGGAATTCTGAAGTGGCTTCCCGCTGAGGTCTGTTATTGCAGGACGGGCGAGCCGCTCTTCGTCGCAAGGCGCTTGCCAGATGTCGTCCGTGAGGGCCATCTGACCGACCCGTGCCCAAACGACAGTCCGGCTTTGAATGCGTAGCTTTCAGTCCAAGCCCCGCCGTTTCCGGCGCCGCTCGTCCACCCGCAACCGAATCCTGATCGCCGTGGGCGTGAGCCTGGGCGTCGCCGCCTTCGCGGGCGGTTGGTGGGGCGCGGCCCGCATCGCGCCGCGCGCCGGGGCCCAGACCGTGGCCTTCACCAAGGGCGCGGTCGCGCCGGTTCTGCAGCGCCCGGCCACGCCGGCGCCCGCCGAGCTGCAGGGCACGCTGGAGCGGATCGCCGCCGGCTATGGCGAGCCGGTGGGCCTCTCGGTCACCGACGTGTCCACGGGCTGGACGGCCTCGGTCGACGGCGACCAGACCTTCCCGCAGCAGAGCGTGTCGAAGCTGTGGGTGGCGCTGACCGTCATGCAGGCGGTAGACGACCGACGCCTGGCGCTGGACCAGACGGTGACCATGCGCCAGGAGGACCGCTCGGTCTTCTATCAGCCGCTGGCTTCGAGGATCCGCGGCCCGAACGGCTTTCCGATCACCGTCGCCGACCTGCTGCGCCATGCCCTGATCGAGAGCGACAACTCGGCCAACGACATGCTGATCCGCGAAGTGGGCGGGGCCGATGTCGTCGCCCGCGTGATCGCCCACAAGCGGCTGGCCGGCCTGGCGGTGGGCGGGACCGAGCGCGAGGTCCAGACCCGCACCGCGGGCCTGACCTGGCGGCCGGAATACGGCCAGACCTGGATCTTCAAGCAGGCCCGCGCCCAGCTGCCGGACGAGGTGCGCGACCAGGCCCTGGCGACCTACCTCTCCAACCCACCCGACGGCGCGACGCCCAACGGCATCACCACGGCGCTGTCGCAACTGAAGCGCGGCCAGCTGCTCTCGGCGGAGTCGACGGAGTTCATGCTGGGCCTGATGGGCGAGGCGCGGACCGGTGTGATGCGCCTGCATGCGGGCCTGCAGCCGGGCTGGAGCCTGGCGCACAAGACGGGCACCGGCCCCGACTGGCGCGGCGCTTCAGTGGGCATCAACGACGTCGGCCTGATGACCGCGCCGGACGGCCGGACCTATGCGGTGGCGGTGATGGTGCGCCAGACCCGGCAGCCCTCCAGCGCCCGCCACCGGCTGATGCAGGGCGTGGCGCGCGCCGTGGAAACCTACTGGTCGGCGGAAGGCCGCGGCAGCGAGGCGCCGATGCAGGTCGCTGGCGAACCCTAGAGGGCCGCCTTCAGGGCCTTGTGCAGGACGTCCTTGATCAGGGCCTCGCCCTCCGGCGAGCCCTGCAGATAGTGCCCTGACCCCGGCGGTCCCTCGTGCAGGGTGAACAGCGGATTGGCCGCCATCGCCGCGCGGTCCTCGGCGCTGGTCAGCGACGGCCAGCCGTCATAGGCGCGCTCGGGTTCCAAGGGCTCGCGGCCGAGGATGGCGTCCACCGGCAGCTTCATCTCCCGCACCAGGTGGCGGTGGTCGCGGTCGGTGACCGCATCGCCCTTGAGGCCGAAGATCTCCCAGGCGGCCTGGAAGGCGCCCGTCCGTTCGGGCGAGGCCGCCAGCATCTCCCGGGCGCTCTTCAGGAACGGCCACAGCGGCGCGGTGCGGAAGAACGGCTCCAGCGCCACCTGGCGCACGATCTGCGGGCAGGTGAGGCCCAGGGTCACCAGGCAGCCGGTAGAGGCGCCGAAGGCCACGATCTTCCGATCCGGGACCAGGGCGGCCAGGGCCTGGTCGACGGTCCTGATCCCGTTCTCGATCTCGAAGGTGTTGGTATAGGTCGAGCCCATGCCGGGCAGGGGCGCCACGATCACCGAGGCGCCGGGGAACCACTCGACCAGTTCGTGCAGGTTGTCGTCCGGCGTCCAGATGCCGCCCATGGCGAACAGCACCGGGCGGCGCTTGTCGGTAT
Source organism: Pseudomonadota bacterium (assembly GCA_018241625.1). Lineage (GTDB taxonomy): Bacteria > Pseudomonadota > Alphaproteobacteria > Caulobacterales > Caulobacteraceae > Phenylobacterium. The sequence goes on from JAFEDM010000463.1 coordinate 13,389, forward strand.
GGACCCGTCCGACGAAGTAGAGCGGCCCGAAATCGGTCGCGAGAATCAGATGGTTCATGCGCGCGCCTATAGGGGCCTGGGAAAGCGCTGGCTAGCCGGCCCGCGGCGCCCTGCCTAGCCCGGGGCCTCGGCGACGCCCTTGACCAGCTTGAGGTGGATCGGTGTGCCCAGCACGTCGTGGGAGTCCATGCCCTTGGTCATGTCGGCGGGGATCGTCTGGCAGAAGCTGATCGGCAGGGTCGGCGGTTTGGTTTGGCGCAGGCAGACCTTGTCGCCCTTCAGCATCCAATGGCCCGACAGCGGCATCCCCTTTCGGCTGAGGCCGGTCCAGGTGCCGTCCGGCTGGAACCAGACCTTCTGGGAACGCCCGTCGGGATAGACGGAAACCACGGTGTTGCCGAAGGCGACCGCCACATTCGGCGGCAGCGCCGGCGTCTCGGCGCGGGCGGATTCGGCGGCGCAGACGGCAAACGCCACAAGCGCCAGGGTGAGGGCGGATCGGCTCATGGATGGCTCAACGCACAGCGGCCCGATTGGCGCCTCGATGTGACATCCTCGCGACCGCTCAGAAGCCCGGCGGCGGCCGGAAGCCGCCGAACTCGCGCTCCACCAGTCCGGCGAAGGCCAGGGTGGTGCGATCCTCGAGGTAGGGTCCGATCACCTGGGCGCCGAACGGCAGGCCCTCGGTCGTCTGCCCCACCGGGATCACGGTGGACGGCAGGTTGGCGACCGTGGCGATCCCCGACCAGCCGACCTGCTGGAAGTAGGGCGTGGGCCGCCCGTCGACCATCAGCACCCGGGCGTTGAGGTCGGGGTTGTCGTCGTGCGGGAAGGCCGCCGTGGCGCTCGCCGGGGCCAGGACCACATCAAAGCTCTCGAACAGGGCGGTCCACTGCCTACGCAACTGGGCCTGGGCGTCCAGGAGGGCCATCCACTCGTGCGCCGAGATGCTCTGCGCGCCGGGCTGGCCCCGCGACATGGCGGTCATCAGCAGGCCGCCGTAGAGCTCCTGCGCCTTGGCGAGGTCGGGAACGAGCGGGCTGCCGCGGGTGACCTTCGCGCCCAGCTTCTCCAAGCCGGCGGCCAGGTCCTGGAGGCCGGCGCGGATTTCCTGGCTCAACGGCGCGGTCGGGTGCTCGTCGATCAGCAGCACGCGATAGTCGGCCAGCCGGTCATGGCGGGCGGGCTTCAGGTCGAGCCTGTAGCCGCGGTCTTCGAATTCGCCGGGCCCCGCCAGCACGTCCATCGCCAGGGACAGGTCGGCGGCGCTGCGCGCCAGCGGCCCGACCACGGCCAGCACCACGCCGGCGCCCGGCGGCGTGTTGGGCGGCTCATGCCCGCGGGTCGGGACGAGGTTGTAGGACGGCTTGTGGCCGAACAGGCCGCAGAAGTGGGCCGGAACCCGGATCGAGCCGCCGATGTCGGAGCCGTATTCCAGCGGGACCATCCGCGCCGCCAGGGCCGCCGCGCCGCCGCCGGACGACCCGCCAGGCGAGCGTTCCAGGTTCCATGGATTGCGGGTCCGGCCATAGATCGGATTGTTCGACTGCCAGTCCGAGAGGAAGGGCGGGATGTTGGTCTTGCCCAGGATCACCGCGCCGGCCGCCTTCAGCCGCGAGACGCCGACCGAGTCCTCCGTCGCGGTGAAGGGCCCGAACACCGGCGCGCCCCAGGTGGTCGGCAGGCCCGCCACATTGTGCGATTCCTTCACCGTCATCGGCAGGCCGAGCAGGGGGCCGCGTTCGCCGCGAGCCAGGGCGGCGTCGGCGGCGCGGGCCGTCTCGCGGGCGCGGTCGAAGTCGCGCACCACCACAGCGTTGATCTCGGTGTCGCGCGCCTCGATGCGGGCGATGGCCGCGTCGGCCAGCTCCAGCGCGCTCACCTGGCGCGCGGCCAGGGCCGCGACCAGTTCGGTCGCGGTGGCGTCCAGATCCGCCTGGTCTTTCGGGCGGCTGAGGGTCTCGGACATGACGGGCTCCTTAAGCGGACGCCAGCATCGCCCTTCCGAGGCGGAAGAGTCTAGTTCGCCGCCGTGCGGTGCGGGCTGTCGACGGACCAGATCTTCTCGATGTTGTAGAAGCTGCGCACCTCGGGCCGGAACAGGTGGATGATCAGGTCGCCGGTGTCGATCAGCACCCAGTCGCAGTGCGGCAGGCCCTCGACCCGGGCGCGGCCGTAGCCCATGTCCTTCAGCGCGCGCAGCAGGTGGTCTGCCATGGCGCCCACGTGCCGGTGCGAGCGGCCGGAGGCCACCACCAGGCCGTCGGCGACGGCGGACTTGCCCTTGAGGTCGATGAACACGACGTCCTGCGCCTTGTCGTCGTCGAGACGGGCCAGGATCATCTCCCCCAGCGCCTTGATGCGACTGGAAGGGTCTTCGGAAGGCCCAGTCGCCCCTGCAGGGGGCGAGCCTTCGTGCGCACGCGGCGCAGCTTCACGGGACAGCGGGGTTGCTCCTTTGAATGCCTCGCAGAAGGCACCCTAGCACGGAAGGCGGTTCCGGTCAGCCGCCCTCGTTCGCGCCGGTCAAGGACGCCCGTTTCATGCGTTCGCGCAGCGCCGTGGAGCTCTGGAAATTGAGCGGTCCGCGCAGGAACACCCAGGCCGGCGGCCGGGTCCCGGGAAGCGTCGCCGCGGCCAGCGAGGGGATGCGAAAGCGCGCGAAGCGCCGCGCGGCGGGCGAGAAGCGGCTCTTCAGCGCGATCCAGGGGCGCGAGACCACGGCCACGGGAACCTCACGCATGATCTGGGTCCAGCCGCGCCAGCGGTGGAAGCTGGCCAGGCTGTCGGCGCCCATGATCCAGACGAATTTCACGCCCGGGAAGCGGGCCTTCAGGGCGCGGACCGTGTCGATGGTGTAGGCGCTGCCCAGGCGGCGCTCGACGTCGGTGACGATCATGTCGCGGCCGCGGGCGAAGCCGCGCACGCCGGCGATGCGATGCTCCAGGTCGGCCGTCTCATGGCGGCCCTTCAGCGGGTTCTGCGGCGAGACCAGCCAGATCACCCGGTCCAGGCGCAGCCGCTTGCGCGCCGTCTCGGCGACGTGGGCGTGGCCCTCGTGCGCCGGGTTGAACGAGCCGCCGTAGAGGCCGACTCGCATCCCGGGCTCCAGATGGAATCCGGGCCTGAGCGCGGCCGGGCGGCCGCCCTCAGGGACGCGTCTGGCCGGTCCCGCGGACCACATATTTGAACGTCGTGAGCTGTTCGGCGCCGACCGGCCCGCGCGCGTGCAGGCGATCGGTGGCGATGCCGATCTCCGCGCCGAACCCGAACTCGCCCCCGTCGGCGAACTGGGTCGAGGCGTTGATCAGCACGATGGCGCTGTCGACCAGGGCCGCGAACCGCTCGGCGGCGGCCGGGTCCTCGGCGACGACGGCGTCGGTGTGCGCCGAGCCGTAGCGGGCGATGTGGGCGGCGGCGCCCTCGATTCCGTCCACGACGGCGACGCTGATGATCGGCGCCAGGTACTCGGTGGTCCAATCCTCTTCCGTGGCCTTGGACATGCCGGGGACGAGGCTGCGGGCGCGTGCGTCGCCGCGCAGCTCGCAGCCGGCGTCGCGCAGGGCCTCCGCCACCGGCGGCAGCAGCCGCTGGGCGTCGGCGCTGTCGACCAGCAGGGTCTCGGCCGCCCCGCAGACCGAGACGCGGCGCATCTTGGCGTTGACCGCGATGGCCTTGGCCTTCGCGAGGTCGGCGCTAGCGTGCAGGAAGACGTGGTTCAGGCCCTCGAGGTGGCCCAGCACCGGCGCGCGCGCCTCGGCCTGGACGCGGGCCACCAGGCTCTTGCCGCCGCGCGGGATGATCAGGTCCACCGCGCCCTCCAGCCCGCCCAGGATCAGGCCCACGGCGGCGCGGTCGGCGGTCTTCACCACCTGGATGCAGGCTTCGGGCAGGCCGGCCGCCGCCAGCCCCTTGGCCACGGCGGCGTGGATCGCCAGGTTGGAGGCTAGGCATTCCGACCCGCCGCGCAGGATCGCCGCGTTGCCGGCCCGCAGGCAAAGGGCCGCGGCGTCGGCGGTCACATTGGGCCGGCTTTCATAGATGATGGCGATGACGCCGATCGGCGTGCGCACCCGGGCGATGTCCAGCCCGTTGGGTCGGGTCCAGCGCTCGGTCTCCACGCCCACGGGATCGGGGATGGCCGCCACGGTCTCGACGCCCGCGGCCATGGCCTCCACGCGGGTTTCGTCCAGGGCCAGCCGGTCGATCATCGCCGGCGCCATGCCGGTCGCCCTGGCGGCTTCGACATCGCGGGCGTTGGCGGCCAGGATGGCCTGGGCGTCGGCGCGGATGGCGGCGGCCATGGCCCGCAGCGCACGGGTCCGCGCCACCGCGTCGGCCAGGCGCAACGCCTGGGCCGCGGCCTTGGCGGCGCGTCCCATGTCGCCCATCTGTGCGCTCAGGCTGGCGCCCGCGTCGTCCATAGATCCGGAGCCCATATGCTCAATCTGAGCCTTACCTAGCCGGTTTACGTCAGGAAGGGCTAGAACCATCGGCCATGGACGCCTTCCCCGCCTTCTTCCCACTTTCCGGCAAGACCGTCGTCGTGGCCGGCGCCGGCGAAAGCGCCGAGGCCAAGGTGCGGCTGTTCGACGGCTCCCCGGCCAAGCTGAAGCGCGTTTCCGGCGAAGAGGCGCTGAAGCCGATATCCTACATCGGCGCGGCCCTGGCCTTCGTCGCGTCGGACGACGACGCCTTCGCCGAAGTCGCGGTCGGCGCGGCGCGCGCGGCCGGCGTGCCGGTCAACGCCGTGGACCGCCCGGCGCTCTGCGACTTCACCACCCCGGCCGTCATCGACCGCGGCGAGGTGGTGGCCGCCATCGGCACCGGCGGCGCCTCGCCCATGCTGGCGACCCTGCTGCGCCACGACCTGGAAGCCCGGGTGCCCGAGGGGACGGGCCGGATCGCCGCGCTCTTCGCCGCCATGCAGGACGAGGTGCGCGCCGCCCTGCCGCAACCGCACCAGCGCCGCGCCTTCCTGCGCGCCGCCCTCACCGGACCGGC
>JAFEDM010000464.1 GCA_018241625.1 Pseudomonadota bacterium
ATTTCCACGCCCAGCCTCGAGGCGAAGGCCCTGACGCGGATGGGTTTCCGGCCGGACGCCGCGCGCGTGCCCCTGTTTGGGGTCGGTTGCGCCGGCGGGGCCACCGGACTGGCGCTGGCGGCGCGGCTGGCGCGGGCGCAGCCGGGGGCCAAGGTGCTGCTGGTCTGCGTCGAGCTCTGCTCGCTGGCCTTCAACCTGGAGGCGCTCGGCAAGGCCGACATCATCTCCACCGCCATTTTCGGCGATGGCGCGGCGGCGGCGGTGCTTTCCACCGCCGCGGACGGCTTTGCGGCCATCTGCGGCATCGCGGAGCACACCTGGCCCGACACCCTCGACATCATGGGCTGGCAGGTAGGCGACCGTGGCCTGGAGGTGGTCCTCACTCGCGACCTACCGAGCTTCGTGCGGCGCGAAATCCGCCCCGTCATGGAGGCGATGCTCGCCGCCGAGGCCCTGCGCCTCGAGGATATCGACCGCTTCCTCTGCCACCCGGGCGGCATGAAGGTGATCGAGGCGATCGAGGCGGCGTTCGACCTGGGGCAGGGCGCGCTGGACCACGAGCGCGAGGTGCTGGCCGATCACGGCAACATGTCCTCGCCCACCCTGCTGTTCGTCCTCGACCGCGCCCGCCGCGCGGGCCTGGCGCGGCGTTCGGTGCTGACCGCCATGGGCCCTGGCTTCACCGCCAGCACGGTGACCCTGGAGGCGGCGTGACCCTGTCGATCGTCATCCTTGGGCTCGTCACCGCCCAGCGGCTGGGCGAACTACTGATCGCGCGGCGCAACACGGCGCGCCTGATGGCCTGCGGCGGGATCGAGGCGGGACGCGGTCACTATCCCCTGATGGTCGCCCTGCATGGCGCCTGGCTGATCGGGCTCTGGCTGCTGGCGTGGGATCGGTCGGCGAACCTTGTCTGGCTCGGGGTCTACGTGGGGCTCCAAGCCGCGCGGGCGTGGGTGCTGGCCTCGATCGGCCCGCGCTGGACGACGCGGATCATCGTCCTGCCGGGCGAGACCCTGGTGCGAAAGGGGCCCTACCGGCTGTTCCCGCATCCCAACTATGCTGTCGTGGTGGGCGAGATCGCCGTACTGCCGCTGGTCTTCGGCCTGCCGGCCTATGCGGCAGTCTTCAGCCTGCTCAACGCCGCGATGCTGACCTGGCGAATCCGGGTCGAAAGCCGGGCGCTGGCGGAGGTGGCTGCGGCGGCCTAAGGGCTTGCATTGTCGGGCGCGCTGCGGCTCTTGGCGCGTCCGCCGCGTTTTCCCGGCGGTTAGGACCCCGAAATGCCGTTTCCGACCACCCATCCCGCGCTCGACCGCGCGCTCGAACAGCAGGGCTACCTGGAGCCGACACCCGTCCAGGCCGCCGTCCTCAGCGAGGCCGAGGACCGGGACCTGCTGGTCTCCGCCCAGACGGGCTCGGGCAAGACCGTGGCCTTCGGCCTGGCGGCCGCGCGCGGCCTTCTGGGCAAGGCGGAACGGTTCGGCCAGCCCGGCGCGCCGCTGATGCTGGCGATCGCGCCGACCCGCGAGCTCGCTCTGCAGGTCAGCCGTGAGCTGGGCTGGCTCTACGCCCAGGCCGGCGCGCGGGTCGCCACCTGCGTCGGCGGCATGGACCCGCGCGCCGAGCGCCGCGCCCTGGAGGCTGGCGTCCATGTGGTGGTGGGCACGCCCGGCCGTCTTCGCGATCACCTGGAACGCGGCGCGCTCGATCTGTCGGGATTGAAGGTCGTGGTGCTGGACGAGGCGGACGAGATGCTCGACCTCGGCTTCCGGGAAGACCTGGAAGAGATCCTGGACGCCGCGCCGACCGCGCGGCGCACCCTGTTGTTCTCGGCGACCATCGCCAAGGAGATCGCCACCCTGGCGCGGCGCTACCAGCGTGACGCGGTGCGGATCGACACCCTGCGGCGCGACGAGGCGCACGGCGACATCGAGTACCGCGCGGTCCGGGTCGCGCCCAACGAGGTCGAGCACGCGGTCGTCAACCTCCTGCGCTACTTCGAAAGTCCCGGGGCCATGGTGTTCTGCAACACCCGCGACCGGGTGCGCCACCTGCACGCGGCGCTGCGCGAGCGCGGGTTCTCGGCGGTCGCACTGTCGGGCGAGATGACCCAGAAGGAGCGCTCGGACGCGCTCCAGGCCCTGCGCGACGGCCACGCCCGGGCCTGCGTCGCCACCGACGTCGCCGCCCGCGGCCTCGACCTGCCGGACCTGGGGCTGGTGATCCACGCCGAACTGCCGGTGAACAAGGCCGGCCTGCTCCACCGCAGCGGCCGCACGGGCCGGGCGGGCAAGAAGGGCGTCTCGGTCCTGGTCGTGCCTTACAACAAGCGCCGGGTGGCGGAGCGGCTACTGGACAGCGCGGGCATCGACGCCGGCTGGTCCGGCCCGCCGCTGGCCGACGAGATCCGCGCCAAGGACCGCGAGCGGCTGCTGGCCGACCCGATCCTCACCGAGCCACCGTCCGACGACGACCTGGCGTTGGCCCGCACGGTCCTGGAGGGCAGCAGCCCCGAACGGGTCGCCGCGGCCCTGATCCGCCTGCATCGCCAGCGGCTGCCGGAGCCGGAGGACCTGTTCGAGGAGTCGCGCGAGCCCGGCCAGATCATCCCCTCGGCGCGGCCGCGTGGGCCGAACGCCTACGATCCTTTGCGCGAAGGCCCCATGCGCGGGGGTCGCTCGGAGCGCCGGACGGACGGCGAGGGCGCGGCCTGGTACCGCGTCTCGATCGGGCGGCAGAACAACGCGGACCCCAAGTGGCTGATCCCGCTGATCTGCCGACTAGGCCATGTGACCAAGAAGGACATCGGCCAGATCCGCATCTTCGGCCGGGAGACCAAGTTCGAGATCTTGGCAGAGGCCGACGCGCGGTTCCGTCAGGCCGTGAAGACCGCCGCCGAGGGCGACATCCAGATCGAGCCCGCCGCCGCGCCGCCCGCCGCGGATCGGACGCGAGCGGGTCCGCGGCCGCATGGGGAGGACAAGAAACCTCGCGGCGCGGCAGGTGGACCGCCTCCGAGGAAGCCCGAGCCAGGCAAGGGAAAGTTCAAGGGCAAGCCGAAGCGCAAGCCTAACGGCTAAGGCCGCGGGGACTAGGCCACGCCGCCGGGGTCAAGTTGCGCCTCCGACAGATCGAAGCGCACGCGCGAGCGGCCGTAGTCGAGGGCCACGCGATCGAACTGGGTGAGCAGGTCCATCCCCAGCACCATGGCCGGCTTGTCCTTCAAACCCCAGATGTCGAAGACGTGCATGTTGGCGTGCACCACCGGCACATTGCCCATGCGCAACCCGCCCAGCCTCAGGAAGGGCAGGTACATCAACTCGCCCGAGAAGGATTCGCCGGCGATGGTCTCCAGGGTGACCACCGGATAGTCGTCGGCCCGGCCCGTGCGACGATTGTCGGCGGCCACCATCTGGCGCAGGGCGTCGTTGCCGATGGTCATCTGCGAGCCGGAGTCGATCATGGCGCTGACCGGCCGTCCGCTCAGGTCAGCGTCGACGATGGTCAGCTGGCCCTGATGTCGCCGAGCCGGCACGACCACCGATCCGTTCCGGGTCTCGTCGCGGACCGAAGGGACAATGGCGATGTTCCTGGCTTTGAAATCCAGCACCAGCCGCTGGCCCTCCAGCCAGTCGACGCCGAGGACGCCGTCGATACCGGTGGTGAGCGGCAGGGCCGCGGCGCGGACCGACCGGCGGGCGCGCTGCCCGACCTGCAGATGGTCGATGAGGACGCCCGGCCGTTCGCGCACGCCGACCACGGTGTGGATCCGCGCCGCCGTGACGGCCGCCAGCATCAGCCTCTGCGCCAGGTCGCGCGAGATGCAGGAGGTGTTGGCGCCGGTGTCCATCAGGAATTGGAACGGCCCTTGGCCATTGATCGTCACCGGCGCCAGCATGTGCTCATAGCCGTCGCGGGTGCTGTCGACCTGGGTCGGCGCGTCGTCGGCGCCCGGCGCGGCGGCGGAGCCGGTCTGGAAGGCGGGTTGGGCGAAGGCCGGGAACGCGGGCGTCGCGGCCAGCGACAGCAGGCTCGCCGCAGCCTGGCGACGGCTGATCGTCATGACGCTCCTCCCTGGAGTCTTGTTATCCGAATGTGGGCCCGCGCCGCCCATCCGGCAATCTTCCGGCAACCGCCGCGGGCTTAGGTTCACGAACATGTGGAGCCGCCTGCTGATTCTCGCCTTCGCCGCCATCCTGGCCGCGCCTCTTGGCGCCCGCGCGGGAGAGGACAAGGACAAGAAGAGCAAGGAGGTCGGCCAGTACGTCGACCTGCAGCCGGTCGCCATGCCCATCGTCGTCGACGGCCGGCTGGTGAACTACGTCTTCGTCTATGTGCGGGTGAACCTGAAACCCAACGCCGACGTCATCAAGATCCGCGACAAGGAACCCCTGTTCCGCGACGCCCTGGTGCGCGACGCCCACAAGACGCCCTTCGTCCTGCCCAACGACTGGCAGAAGGTGGATGAAGCCAAGCTGGTGGCCGCCATGACCCGCGACGCCAGCGCCATCGTGCCCGGGGCGGTCGCCTCGGTCAGCATCACCTCGCAGACCTCGCAGAAGCGCGTGATGCCGCCCCGTCCGGCGACGCCGGACACCCCTTAAGCCAAACTGGCCGGCGACGCCGGACACCCCTTAAGCCAAACTGGCCGGCGACGCCGGACACCCCTTGAGCAAAAACTGGCCGGCGACGTGGCACGCGCCGTGACCAGAGGGCAGGCCCCTCCGCCCGAAAATCGTTGATCCGCCGCAGGTTGCGCCCGCGGGCCAGTTTTGGCACTTAAGGACCTCTTGTCGGGGCGCGTCGGGAGCGCGCCTCGTTTTGCATGGGGAAATCCAGGGGTTGGGAGCGAGCCGAGGCCGCGAATTCCAAGCGGTCGCCGTCTTCCCGCCGCGTGATCGCAAAGGGGTGCGCACGATATGAGTTCAATTCTGATGCTGGTGATCGGAGCGGGCCTTCTGGCCGTGCTTTACGGCGCCGTGCAGACCGCGTCGCTGCTTCGGGCCTCGCCCGGCAATGCGCGGATGCAGGAGATCGCCGCCGCCATCCAAGAGGGTGCGCAGGCCTACCTCAACAAGCAGTACACGACGATCGGCATCGTCGGCGTCGTCATCCTGATCGTCGTCGCCTTCCTGATCGGGCCGCTGGCCGCCGCGGGTTTCGCCACCGGCGCCATCCTGTCCGGGGCCGCGGGCTTCGTGGGCATGCTGATCTCGGTTCGGGCCAACGTCCGCACCGCCCAGGCATCCTCCGAAGGCCTCGGCAAGGGCCTGTCGCTGGCGTTCCGCTCCGGCGCCATCACCGGCATGCTGGTGGCGGGCTTCGCCCTGGTGGGCGTCGCCGGCTACTACGCGGTGCTGACCGGTCCGATGGGCCTGGAGAGCACCAGCCGTGAAGTGGTCGACAGCCTGGTCGCCCTGGGCTTCGGCGCCTCGCTGATCTCCATCTTCGCCCGTCTGGGCGGCGGCATTTTCACCAAGGGCGCCGACGTGGGCGGCGACATGGTGGGCAAGGTCGAGGCCGGCATTCCTGAGGATGACCCGCGCAACGCCGCGACCATCGCCGACAACGTGGGCGACAACGTCGGCGACTGCGCCGGCATGGCCGCCGACCTGTTCGAGACCTATGCGGTGACCACGGTCGCCACCATGGTGCTGGCGGCGATCTTCTTCCGCGGCACCGAGGCGGTGACCAACATGATGCTGGTGCCGCTGGCCATCTGCGGCGTGTGCATCGTCACCTCGATTATCGGCACCTTCGCCGTGCGCCTCGGCAAGTCGAACAACATCATGGGCGCCCTCTACCAGGGCCTGGTGGTCACCGGCGTGCTGTCGGTGGGCGCCATCTGGTGGGTGATGAACACCCTGGTCACCGCCCCGCTGACGGTCGGTGACAAGACCTTCGATTCGATGAGCCTGTTCTGGTGCGGTATCGCCGGCTTGGTGGTCACCGCCCTGATCGTGGTGATCACCGAATACTACACCGGCACGGGCTTCCGTCCGGTGAAGTCCGTGGCCAAGGCCTCGGTCTCCGGCCACGGCACCAACGTGATCCAGGGCCTGGCCATGTCGCTGGAAGCCACCGCGGCTCCGGCGCTGGTGATCATCATCGGCATCATCGTCACCTACAACCTGGCAGGCCTGTTCGGCATCGCCATCGCCACCACCTCGATGCTGTCGCTGGCCGGCTTCATCGTGGCGCTCGACGCCTTCGGCCCGGTCACCGACAACGCCGGCGGCATCGCCGAGATGGCGGGCCTGCCCCCGGAAGTGCGTGTCACCACCGACGCCCTCGACGCGGTCGGCAACACCACCAAGGCGGTGACCAAGGGCTATGCGATCGGCTCCGCCGGTCTGGGCGCCCTGGTGCTGTTCGCGGCCTATACCGAGGACCTGAAGTTCTTCTCGGCCAATGCGCAGCCGGGCAGCTTCTTCGACGGCCTGGGCGCGGTCGCCTTCGACCTCTCGAACCCCTATGTGGTGGTCGGCCTGCTGTTCGGCGGCCTGCTGCCGTTCCTGTTCGGTGGTCTGTCGATGACCGCCGTGGGCCGGGCCGCGGAATCGGTGGTGGAGGAAGTTCGCCGTCAGTTCCGTGAGAACCCGGGGATCATGACCGGCGAGGTGAAGCCGGAGTACGGCCGCGCCGTGGCCATCCTGACCTCGGCGGCGATCCGCGAAATGATCGTGCCGTCGCTGCTGCCGGTGCTCTCGCCGATCGTGCTGTTCTTCATCATCCGCACCATCGCGGGCAAGGTGAACGGCTTCGCGTCCCTGGGCGCCATGCTGATGGGCGTGATCGTCACTGGCCTGTTCGTCGCTATCTCGATGACCTCGGGCGGCGGCGCGTGGGACAACGCCAAGAAGCTGATCGAAGAGGGCCACTACGGCGGCAAGGGTTCGGAAGCCCACAAGGCGGCCGTGACCGGCGACACCGTCGGCGACCCCTACAAGGACACCTCGGGTCCCGCCGTGAACCCGATGATCAAGATCACCAACATCGTGGCCCTGCTGCTGCTGGCGGTTCTGGCCCACGGGGTGGTGCACTAGGACTTCGGCCGCGAGGCCGTAACGAAGACGCCCCGGAGAGCGATCTCCGGGGCGTTTTTCTTTTGCGATTCCATATGGATCCCCGCCTTCGCGGGGATGAGTCGCTACGCGCTCAGTTCCGGCGGTCGCCGGGGCGGTTGCCGGGGACGCCTTGTTCGTCGCTGTTCGGCAGGAAGCCGCCGCGGCCGACGTTGCCCAGGATCTGCTCGAGGATGGTCAGCTCGCGGCCGCGGGTGGGCGTTTCGCGGCCGTTGAAGGCGATCGCCTTGCCGTCCTTCAGGGTGACGGTGTTCACGCTCTCCACCAGCTCCGTGTCCTTGTTGAAGGTGATCGCGGTGATGTTGCGCGAGATCACCTCGGGCCGCTTGAACGCCACCCGGGATTTGAGCTGGTTCATGTAGTACCAGGTGTTGGTGTCGAAGGCGCCCATGGTGGACGGCGAGCCCAACCGGCCGCGCACCGTCGACTTGGTGTCGGTGCCGACCTTAACGTCCTTCGGATCCGATTCGATGGCCTGGAAGCCGGAATAGCTCGCCACCGGCGCGCAGGCCGAAAGGCCCGCCATGGCGGCCGGAAGAAGGAGACCCACCGCCAGGGCGGTGACAGCGGCTTTCGAAGACATCGGTGAAGACAAGGATCTGTTCTCGGCGCCGGAGGCTTTGGGGCTTTGACCTATCGTCGCTCGGCCCTTAGTTCAATGCGGCTTTATGGATGGGATCGGGCGAAATCGAGGCGTCATGTTGCTGGAGCGTCTGTTCCGTACCCGTCCCGCGGTCAGCGCGGGTCGCGCGCTCTACGAGAGCGTGGTCGCCCAATCGCGCGCGCCGGCCCTCTATGCCGACCTGGCCGTGCCCGACACGGTCGAGGGCCGCTTCGAAGCCTACAGCCTGCACGTGGTCCTGCTGCTCGACCGGCTGCGGGCGGCCGACGCCCAGGGGCGCGACGACGCACGGGAAGTCTCCCAGGCCCTGTTCGACACCTATGTGAAGGCGCTCGATCACGCCCTGCGCGAAATGGGCGTCGGGGACCTTTCGGTGGGCAAGAAGATGCGCCGGCTGGGCGAGGCCTTCTACGGCCGCGGCAAATCCTATGAGGCGGCCTTCGCCGCCCTGCCGGACGAGGCGCCGCTGCAGGCCCTGATCGGCCGCACGGTCTACGCCGGCGTCGAGGCTCCGCCGGTCGAGCGCCTGGCGGCCTATGTGCTGGCGGAACGCGCCGCGCTCGCCACCTTGCCGCTGGAGCCCCTGCTGGCCGGCGAGGTCGCCTGGAAACCCCTGTGATGGCCGCCTGGAGCAAACCGATCCGGCTGAGCGAGGTCCGGGGGCCGCAGGCCTACGAACTGGCGCCCGACGCCTCGCAGCGGGCGAAGATCGCCAAGGACCTCGGTCTGGTCGGTCTGCCGGCGTTCACGGCGCAGGTGACGGTGCGGCCCTGGCTGGACGGCGCGGAGATCGCCGGCCGCTTCGAGGCCGTGGTGGAACAGGAAAGCGCGGTCTCGCTGGAGGCCTTCGAGCAGCCGCTGAGCGGCGCGATCGACGTGCGGGTGGTGCCCCAGGGCAGCCCCAATGCGGCGCCGGCCTCCGGCGAGCTGGAACTGGATCCCGACGCGGCCGATCCACCGGATGTGCTCGAGTCCGACGTCATCGACCTGGCCGCCTACGCGACCGAGCATCTGGCCCTGGAGATCGACCCCTTCGCGCGAAAGCCGGGCGAGGCTTTCGCCTTTGACGCCCCGCCAGAGCCCGACTCGCCCTTCGCTGTACTCAAGAAGTTGAAGGGCGAGGGGCCCTGAAGAGCCTAAGGCCTTGTTTGCATTGCCGAGGCTGTTGGCTATCGTCGCCGGCGAATCCGGCGGGACCCGTCGCTAGGACCTTAAAAGCCTCGTCTTGACCCAACCGCTGGTGATCTCCATCGACGCCATGGGCGGAGACCACGGACCGTCCGTGGTGATTCCGGCCGTGGTCCGCGCCGCCCAGGCGCTGCCTGCCGACGTCCGCTTCCTGCTGCACGGTGACGAACCGACCCTGACCCCGGCGCTCGCCCGCCACGCCGCCTTGCGCCCGCGCGTCGAGGTCCGCCATGCGGAGCGCGTGGTGGCCATGGACGAGAAGCCCGCCCAGGCGCTGCGCCGCGGCAAGGGCACGTCCATGTGGAACGCCGTCGAGACGGTGCGCGAGAGCGAGGCGGCCGCAGCGGTATCGGCCGGCAACACCGGCGCCCTGATGGCCATTTCCCGTCTGGTCCTGCGGATGATCCCCGGGGTGGAGCGGCCGGCCCTGGTGACCAACATCCCGACCCCACGCGGCATCACCACCTTCCTGGACGTGGGCGCCAATATCGACTGCGACGCGGCCCGCCTGGTGGAGTTCGCCATCATGGGCGAGGCCTACCATCGCGCCGCCCACGGCGCCGCCAAGCCGACGGTCGGCCTGCTCAACGTCGGCGCCGAGGACATGAAGGGCCACGAAGAGGTGCGCGAGGCCAACCGCATCCTGCGCGAGGGCAAGATCGACCTCAACTACCACGGCTTCGTCGAGGGCGACGACATCACCGGCGGGGCCGTGGACGTCATCGTCACCGATGGCTTCACCGGCAATGTGGCGCTGAAGGCCATGGAAGGCGCGGCCAAGTTCATGAGCGCCGAGTTGCGGGGCGCCCTGACCGGCGGCCTGATGCCGACCCTGGGCGCGGTGCTGGCCCGCCCGGCGCTGCTCAAGTTCCGCGAACGCATCAGCCCGCCGCCGGCGGCGCCGTTCCTGGGCCTGAACGGCATCGTGCTGAAGAGCCACGGCGGCGCCAGCGCCCGCGATTTCGCCCAGGCGATCCAATTGGCGGTCGATCTGGCGCGGAGCGGCTTCTCGGCGGAGATCGAAAGGAATATGAGACGGCTCCCCGACGCGCTCGCCGAGCCTGCGTCGGGCACGACGGGCGATTCGCCCGAAGCTGCGGGACAGACCCCCGCGCAAGGAGCCACTGAGTGACGATGCTGCGTAGCGTGGTGACCGGCGTGGGCGGCTACCTGCCCGAGCGCGTGGTGACCAATGACGATCTGGCCAAGTTCGTCGACACGTCCGACGAATGGATCGTCGAGCGCACCGGCATCCGCCAGCGCCACCAGGTGCGTGACGATCAGCCGGTCAGCGATCTCGCCGTCGAAGCCGCGAAGAAGGCGCTGGCCGCCGCCGGCCGCACGCCGGACGAGGTGGACCTGATCATCGTGGCCACCACCACCGCCGACCTGACCTTCCCGGCGGTAGCGACCATCGTGCAGCGCAAGCTGGGCTGTCCGGTCGGGGTGGCCTTCGACGTCCAGGCGGTGTGCTCCGGGTTCGTCTACGCCCTGTCGGTGGCCGACGGCTTCGTGGCCCGCAACCGCAGCAAATGCGCCCTGGTGATCGGCGCCGAGACCATGACCCGGCTGATGGACTGGACCGACCGCGGCACGTGCGTGCTGTTCGGTGACGGGGCCGGCTGCGTGGTGCTCGAGCCGCAGGAAGGGCAGGGCACGACCGCCGACCGCGGCCTGCTGGGTTTCGCCCTGCGCGCCGACGGGACCAAGCAGGAGCTGCTCTACGTCGACGGCGGGCCCTCCACCAACGGCCAGGTCGGTCATTTGAGGATGCAGGGCAACCAGGTGTTCCGCCACGCCGTGGTCAACATCTCCGAGGCGATCGTCTCGGCCGCCGAGGACGCGGGGGTCGAGGTGGCGAGCGTCGACTGGTTCGTGCCGCACCAGGCCAACCTGCGCATCCTGCAAGGCGTCGCCAAGCGGGTCGGCATCGACGAGCACAAGGTGATCACCACCCTCGACCAACACGCCAACACCTCGGCCGCTTCGATCCCCCTGGCGCTCGACCAGGGCGTGCGCGACGGGCGCGTGAAACCGGGCCAACTGCTGCTGTTGGAAGCGATGGGCGGCGGCCTCACCTGGGGCGCCTGCGTTCTTCGTCTGTAGGCGGTTAAGCAATCCTGCTAATCGAACCCTTGAAGTCTTTGACGGGATGGGACAATCAAGGCACGGTGACGCTGACGCTTAGGGGAGCAGGCGAGCAATGAAAGGCGCGACTGTGACGCGGGCAGACCTGTGCGAGGCGGTCCACGAGGAAGTGGGCCTGACGCGGCAGGACTGCGGTGAGCTGGTCGAACGCGTGCTGGAGCTGATGGCGGTCGCCCTGGAGAAGGGCGAGCAGGTCAAGCTCAGCGGCTTCGGCGTCTTCCAGGTCCGCGCCAAGCGCGCCCGCATGGGCCGCAACCCCAAGACCGGCGAGCCCGCCGCGATCGAACCCCGCCGGGTGATCGGCTTCCGGGCCTCACAGGTGATGAAGGCGCGGGTGGACCGCGCGCTCGCGCGTTGAAGGCGCTCTGAAGCGTGGCCAAGGGGCCGGAAGCCTTTCGGACGATCTCCGAAGCGGCGGACGAGCTTCACGTGCCGCAACACGTCCTGCGGTTCTGGGAGACGAAGTTCGCCTTCATCCGGCCGATGAAGCGGGCCGGCGGCCGGCGATTCTACCGCCCGGCCGACATCGCCGTGCTGAAGGGCGTGCGCCACCTGCTGCACGACGAGGGCTACACCATCAAGGGCGTGCAGCGCCTGCACCGCGAGGAGGGCCTGAAGCGGCTGGTGAGCGCGGGCGGCGGCGAGGATGGGGCGTCCGCCTCAGCCACGAACAGCGCGGCCATGGTCGCCGCATCGACGGACATCGGCGGCCTACGCGACGCCCTGGCGGCAGCCGAAGCGGCCAAGGCGCGGCTGGACGCCCTGTTGAAGGGCTGATCCTCGTCCAACGGGAATGGCGGGGGAAGGCGAGATGGTCGGAGCGACAGGATTTGAACCTGCGACCCCTTGACCCCCAGTCAAGTGCGCTACCAGGCTGCGCTACGCTCCGACGCCTCGCGGTGAGGGCGCCTTATGGCGGGTGATCGTTCCCGCCGCAATCCCGGAATTCAGCCGCCGCGGTTCATCCAGCTGATCAGCGGCAGTATCGGCACGCCCCAGAGCACGCCGGCGAGCGCGAAGTAGGCGAACTGCAGCGGTCCGTGGTCGGGCACGAAGCGCGCGCCCTGGGCCACCAGGCCCACATAGAAGACCAGGAAGCCCAGGATGCCGAAGAGGCCGATCAGCTTGCGCACGCGCGGAGACATCGCCGCTGAATAGCCGTCTGGCGGCCGGTTCGAAAGTGTCCCATGCGCGTCGACGCGCGCCTGAAGGGCGTTTGGGCGGCGCGGCCGTTTACGGGCGCGTCATTCCGAGCTAGGCCCCAGCGATGACCTCCTTCCTCCGCGCCGACCGGTCTCGCGCCGTGGCGGTCTGGCTTCTGATCGTGGCGGCCCTGGTGCTGGGCATGGTGGTGCTGGGCGGGACCACGCGTCTGACCGGCTCGGGCCTGTCGATCACCCAGTGGAAGCCGATCTCCGGCGTCTTGCCGCCGCTGTCTCAGGCCGACTGGAAGCAGGCCTTCGAGGGCTATCGTTCGATCCCGCAGTTCCGGCTGGTCAACCCGACCATGACCCTGGAGCAGTTCATGTTCATCTACTGGTGGGAATGGGCGCACCGGTTCCTGGCGCGCCTGCTGGGCGTGGTCTTCCTCATTCCGTTCGCCTGGTTCGCCATCCGCCGCGAGCTGCCGCGCCGCTTGTGGTGGCAGTTCGGCGCCATTGTCGGTCTGTGCGCGCTGGAGC
>JAFEDM010000465.1 GCA_018241625.1 Pseudomonadota bacterium
GCGTTGCCGTTTGCCCGCTTCAGGCGTCCGCTGTCCCCACGATATCGGGGAGGTGCAAATGACCACGCTGAAGGTCAACGGCCGCCAGCTTACGGTGACGGCTCCGGGCGAAACGCCCCTGCTCTGGGTCATCCGTGACGAGCTTGGCCTGACAGGCACTAAGTTCGGCTGCGGAATCGCCCAATGCGGCGCCTGCACGGTCCATCTCGACGGACAGGCGGTGCGGTCGTGCGTGACGCCCTTGGCCGCAGTCGGCGACAAGGCGGTCACCACCATCGAAGGCCTGGATCCCGCCGGCGCGCATCCGCTCCAGAAAGCGTGGATCGAGGTCCAGGCGCCGCAATGCGGCTACTGCCAGTCCGGCCAGATCATGAACGCCGCGGCCTTGCTGGCGAAGACGCCGCATCCGACCGACGACCAGATCGTCAAGGCGATGAACGGCAACCTCTGCCGCTGCATGGCCTATGTGCGGATCAAGGCGGCGATCAAGCTCGCCGCCGCGGGCCAGAAGCCCGCCGGCAAGACGAAGGAAGGGGCCAAGGCATGACCATCCAGACCCCTGCCCCGACCGCCGGCGCCTCTCGCCGTGAGTTCCTGGTCCGCGCCACCGCCGCCGGCGTGGCCATGGGCTTCGCCGCCAGCGCGGGCGACGCCGCCGCCGCGACGGGATTCGAGCCCACCATCTGGTACGACATCGACCGAAATGGCGTGGTGACGGTGAACATCATCCGCGCCGAACTCGGCCAGCACGTCGGGACGGCGGTCGCCCGGATCGTCGCCGACGAACTGGAAGCCGACTGGTCCAAGGTGCGGATCAAGACGGTCGATTCGGACCCCAAGTGGGGCCTGATGGTCACCGGCGGCAGTTGGTCCGTCTGGCAGAGCTACCCGATCTATAGCCAGGCCGGCGCCGCGGGCCGCATCGCCCTCGTCGAGGCCGGCGCGAAGCTCCTGAAGACGACCCCCGACAAATGCATCGCCCGACGCGGCGCGGTCCACGCCGGCAAGGCGAGCGTCCCCTATGGCGAGATCGTCGCCAAGGGCGACCTGTCGCGGAAGTTCTCGGCCGACGAGCTCGGCAAGCTGCCGATCAAGCCGGCGGCCGAGCGGCGGCTGATCGGCAAGGCGACCCAGGCCCGCGACGTGCCGCAGAAGACCAACGGACAAGGCGTCTACGGCCTGGACGCCAAGGTTCCCGGGATGCTCTACGCGCGGCCCAAGCTGCCGCCGACGCGCAACGACTCGGTCGTGGTCTCGATCGACGATTCGGCCGCCAAGGCGGTGCCCGGCTATCGCCAGAGCATCGCCCTGAAAGATCCGTCCGACACCGTGCCCGGCTGGGTCGTGGTGCTGGCCGACAGCTTCCCGGCCGCGAGCCGCGCCTGCGACCTGGTGAAGGTGGAGTGGAAGACCGGGCCGGCCGCCAAGGTTTCCGAGGCCGACCTGCAGAAGCGCGCCACCGAGGCCATGTCCGACCCCAAGGCCGGCGGCTTGGTGGTCGACGACCCTGGGGTGGATCAGGCTTTCGCATCGGCGGCGACGACGCTGGAGGCGACCTACACCACGGCGACCGCCCTGCACTTCCAGATGGAGCCGGTGAACTGCCTGGCCTTCGAGAAGGACGGCGTTTTCGAGATCCATACGGGCAACCAGTGGCAGTCGCTGGCGCTGCCTTGGCTCGCCAAGGCGCTGGATCGGCCGGAAACCTCCATCGTCATGAAAAGCTACCTGCTCGGCGGCGGCTTCGGGCGGCGCCTGAACGGCGACTATGCTGTGGGCGCGGCCCTGGCCTCCAAGGCGGTGGGCAAGCCGGTGAAGCTGGTCTTCACCCGACCGGACGACACCCGCTTCGATTCGCCCCGTTCGCCGTCGGTCCAGAAACTGCGCATGGCCTTCGGCGAGGGCGGCCGAGTCACGGCGATGGAGCACACCGCCGCCGCTGGCTGGCCGACGCTCGCCATGGCGCCCTTCTTCATGCCTAAGGGCGTCAACGGCGTCGCCTACGACCCGTTCTCGATCAACGGCGCGGACCATTGGTACAGCGTCGGCGCCCAGCGCGTCCGGGCGGTGAACAACGACCTGGCGAACGCCACCTTCCGGCCCGGCTGGTTGCGCTCCGTGGGGCCCGGCTGGACCAACTGGGCGGTGGAAAGCTTCATGGACGAGGCGGCCCACAAGGCCGGGGTCGATCCCCTCGCCTTCCGCCTGAAGATGCTGGACGGCGTCGGCCGCAACGCCGGCGGGCCGCCGTCAGCCGTCGGCGGAGCCAAGCGCCAGGCGGCGGTGTTGTCGCGGGTCGCCGCCAAGGCCGGCTGGGGCAAGCCGCTGGCCAAGAACACCGGCCTCGGCCTCGCCACCACCTTCGGCCAGGAACGCGACATGCCGACCTGGGTCGCCTGCGCCGCCCGGGTGCGGGTCGATCCCAAGACCGGCGTGGTGAAGGTCGAGAAGCTGGACCTCGTCGCCGACTGCGGCACGGTCGTGCATCCGGACGGCGCACTCTCGCAGATGCAGGGCGCGGCGCTCTGGGGCATGAGCCTGGCCTTGTTCGAAGGCACGGAGTTCGTCGACGGTCAGGTGAAGGACACCAACCTCGCCACCTACAAGCCGCTGCGCATGGCCGACGTGCCCGACCTCGACATCGAGTTCATGCCCAGCACCGAGGCCCCTGTGGGCCTGGGCGAGCCGGCGACGACCGTCGTGGGGCCGGCGATCGGCAACGCCATCTTCAACGCCTGCGGCGCGCGGGTCCGCGACCTGCCGATCCGTCCCGCGGCGGTGCTGAAGGCGATGAAGGCCTAGGCAGCCACCGGGCCCAGCGCCTCGTCGAACAGGTCGAGCATCGCCTGCCATGATCGGCGGTCGGTCTCGGCATGGTATTCGAAGCCTGGCATGCCGAACTCGCCGACGCTTGGGTTGGTGAAGCTGTGCCCGGCGCCGCCGTAGACGATCATCCGCCAGTCGGCGCCGGCGGCCTGCATCTCCTGCTCGAAGGCGTGGCGCTGTTCGGCCGGGATGATGGGATCGAGCACGCCGATCTGGGTCAGCACCTTGGCCTTCACCTGGCCGGGCTGCGCCGGCCGCGTCGTGCCGAGGCCCGAGTGGAAGCCCACGACGGCCTTCAGGTCGGCGCCGCTGCGCGCCAGCTCAAGGACCGTCGTTCCGCCGAAGCAATAGCCGATCGCGGCCAACCGGGCGGGGTCGCATTCCGGCTGCCGCGCCAGGACCGCCAGGGCTTCCGTCGCCCGGGCGCGGATGGTCGAGGGCTCGGCCATGAAGGCTGTGATGCGCGGCATGACCTCGGCGCGGTCGCTCAGTGGCTTGCCGTCGCCGTAGTAGTCCATGGCGAAGGCGGCATACCCCAGCTCGGCCAAGCGCCGCGCAATCGACTTGGTCAGATCGACCAGGCCGCCGCCTTCCGGCGCGACCAGCACGCCCGGACGCTTGCCGCCGCGGGTCTCATCCACAGCCAGCCAGCCGACCAGGCGCGCGCCATCGGCGTGGTACTCGACGTCCGCGGTTCTCATCTCGAGGCTCCCTAGGCCACCGGCTCCGGCTGCTTGGTCAGCACAAAGTCCTCGGGGTTCGGCGCCAGGGTCGCGCGCCAGTAGTCGATCAGGCCGAAGGGCCAGTTCTGGCTGACCCGGCCGAACTCGTTCTTGTACCAGCTGGTGACGCCGGACGAGCCCCAGGCCCAGCCCTTGTTGGCTTCGTCGACCTTCACGTTGAAGGCGTCGTGGACGGCCTTCTTGACCTCCAGCGCCCGCGCGCCGGTTTCGGCCAGCAGCTTCACGCAGCCGACGATGTAGCGGACCGAGCACTCCGAGAAGAAGATGATCGAGCCGTTGACCACGATGTTGGTGTTGGGCCCGTAGATCATGAAGAAGTTCGGGAAGCCGGGCGTCGTCATGCCGAGGTAGGCGCGCGCGTCGCCGGCCCAGGCGTCGTGCAGCTCTCGGCCGCCGCGGCCCACCACCTGCAGGCCCGACAGGAACTTCGAGGCCGTGAAGCCGGTGCCGTAGATCAGCACGTCGACCTCATGCTCCACGCCGTCGGCGGTGACGACGCCCTTGGGCGTGATCTTCGTGATCGCCTCGGTGACCAGGCTGACGTTCGGCCGTTTCAGCGCGGCCAGCCACACACCGTTGTCCAGCACCGCACGCTTCCCGCCCACCGGATAGGTGGGCACCACATGCGGCAGCAGGTCC
This sequence comes from Pseudomonadota bacterium, assembly GCA_018241625.1. GTDB lineage: Bacteria > Pseudomonadota > Alphaproteobacteria > Caulobacterales > Caulobacteraceae > Phenylobacterium. The sequence continues at coordinate 4,209 of JAFEDM010000465.1, forward strand.
GGGCGGTCCTCCACCTGGGCGGCGAGCGCGGCGGCCGCCATCTCGCGCAACCCAAGGTTCGCCTCGCCCACGGCGGTCGGCGGCCCATTCCAGCCGGCGTCCGCCTTGACCATCGGCAGGAAGCCCTCGGTGGTCATCCAGAACAGCCAGAAGCGGTACCACTTGTCGTAATAGGGCAAGGTCTCCAGCAGCCACGGCATGCCGGGCGGCACGTCCTCGTGATAGTGCGCCACGGGCAGTCCCCACGGCGGCGTGCGCTGGAAGACAGTCAGGTGGCCCACCTTCGGGGCGATCTCCGGCACGAACTGATAGGCCGAGGCGCCGGTGCCGATCACCGCCACCCGCTTACCGGCCAGGTCCACGTCGTGGCGCCATTCGGCGGAGTGGAAGGTTGGGCCTTCGAAGGTCCCGACGCCCTCGATCTGCGGGATACGCGGCTTGTTGAGCTGGCCCACCGCGGTGATCACCGCGTTGGCCTCCACCGTCTCTCGCCGGCCGTCCTTGTGCTTCAGCTCCACGCGCCAGACGGCGTGGGCCTCGTCCCAGGTCAGCCGCTCGACGCTGGTTTCGAAGCGAATGTGCTTCTTGAGGTCGTATTTGTCGGCGATGCCGCGGAAGTACTTCAAAAGCTCCGGCTGCGGCGAGAAGTGCTGCGGCCAGTTGTGGTTGGGCTCGAAGGAATAGCTGTACTGGTGGTTCGAATTGTCCACCCGGCAGCCGGGATAGGTGTTCACCAGCCAGGTGCCGCCGACGTCGGGGTTGGATTCCACGATCTCGAACGGCACGCCGGCCTGATTGAGGCGGATGCCGGCCAGCAGCCCCGACATGCCGGCGCCGATCACCAGCACATGCAGCTTGCGCGCCGCGGCCTGGACCTTCTCGAACTGCGGATCCTTGCTGGAGCGGCCGGAGATGGCGAGCTCGTCGAGCAGGAAATCGGCGTACTCCTCCGGGATCGGCGCGCCGGCCACGAAGTCCATCATCCGGCGCAGCATCGGCAGGTCGGGCGTCGGCGCCTTGACCACGCCGTCCTTCAGATAGGCTTCGATCGCGACCTTGGCCTTGGCGCGGATCTCGTCCTGCACCTCGGCCGGCAGGCCCGGATCGCCGCGCGACAGCGGGATATAGACCGGCGTCCATTCCGGCTTCAGCCAGGAAACGTCACCGGTGATCTGCGCCAGGGCGGCCAGCATCGCCGGCAGATGAGCGGTCTC
>JAFEDM010000466.1 GCA_018241625.1 Pseudomonadota bacterium
CTCGCGGACGGTGGTCATCGGGCTTCCCTTCGGCAGAGGTTCAAACCACCGTTTAGCTCGCGCGCCCGCGTGGCGTCGAGAGCCATGACCTGATAGGCCGCGCGCCCAAGTTGGAGACTTCGATGGCTGAGTCCCTGCGGGGAGGTGTGATCGGCGCCGGCGTGTTCGGCGGCTACCATGCGCGCCAGTACGCCAAGCTGCCGGGCGTGGTGCTGTCGGCGGTGCTGGACCCGCACCCGGACCGGGCCGCGAGCGTCGCCGTGCCGCTGGGCGGCCGAGCCTTCCATGACCTGGCCGAATTCCTCGAGACGGTGGACGTGGTCACGGTGGCTTCGCCGGCGACCCTGCATGCCGAACATGCGCTGGCCGCGATCGCCGCCGGCAAGCCGGTCTATGTGGAAAAGCCCATCGCCACCAGCGTCGCCGACGGCGAAAAGGTCCGCGCCGCCGCCGCCGCCAAGGGGCTTGTCGTCGCCTGCGGCCACCAGGAACGGGTGCAGTCGCGCGCCATGGGCCTGCTGGATATTCCGGAGCAGCCGCTGCGGCTGGAGGCCCTGCGCCACGGCCCGCCGTCGGACCGCAGCCGCGACGTCTCGGCCATCCTCGACCTGATGGTGCACGACATCGACCTGGCGCTGGCCATCTCGGCCGCCGAGCCGGTGACGGCGGAAGGCGAGGGGACGCTTAGCGACGACGGCGTCTGGGATGTCGCGCGCAGCGAGGTCACCTTCGACGACGGCTTCACCGCCCTGTTCGACGTTTCGCGCCAGGCGCCGGCGCGCAAGCGGATCATGAAGATCGTCTATCCGTCCGGCGAGGTGGAGGTCGACTTCGTGAACCGCGTGTTCCGCAACTCCACGCCGTTCCAGCTCAACACCGACTATGCCGAAACGCCGGCGGGTCAGGATCCGCTGGGCGCCAGCGTCGCCGGCTTCCTGGCCGCCGTGCGTGGCGAAGCGCCCCGGCCGATCGTCACGGCCGAGGAGGCGATCCGGGCCCTGGACCTGGCGCTGGCGATCGAACAGGGGCTGGCGGGCTAGCCGCCAGCCCCGTCGATCAGGTTCGTCCGATCACCGATCAGAAGAACTTGTGCTGGAACTCGATGCCGAAGGTGCGCGGCGGGGTGATCGAGTAGCTCTTGAAGATGCCCTGGTTGACCAGGGTGGGCGCCAGGGTCGCCGGATTGATGATGGTGCCGGCGTAGCGCGCGCCGAGGGCGCCGCCGTCGAAGCCCAGGCTGTTGAAGATGTTCTTGGCGTAGGCGATCATCCGGTCGCGCTTGTCCTTCGACGTCCAGGTCAGGCGGGCGTCCCACTGATCCCAGTCGGGCGCCTTGTTGTAGTCGCGGGTGAACAGCGTGCCGTACTGAACGTCGCGGTAGATGTAGCTGACCGTACCCACCAGGTCCCCGCCGCCCAGGATCTCGCGCCAGGTGTAGTTCCCGCTGATCGCCACCTTGTTTTCCGGCGCGTTGGGCAACCGCTGGCCCTTCAGGCTCTGGGTCCGCTGGAGGAGGCCCGTCCAGGGGTCGCAGGGGAAGTCGCCGGCCGCCACGGGCGCGGAGCACGCCTTGGCCGCCTGGAGCGGCTGGGCGCCGGGCTGGATCGCCGACGGGTCGGTGAGGTCCTGCGCCTGACCACGCTCGATATTGGTGTGGTTGAAGGAGTAGCTGACCAGGAACTGCAGGTTCTCGATCGGCGGCAACCAGGTGACCTCGGCCTCGATGCCTTCCGAGATCGACTTCGGCACGTTGTAGAAGTTGGTCGACGCCATGCCCGAGGTGCTGATCACGCCGATCGGAACCTGCAGGTTGGTGTAGCTGTAGTAGTAGGCGGCCAGGTTGGTCTGCAGGGTGCGACCAAAGTCCTTCTTCAGGCCCACTTCGTAGGAATCGACGGTTTCCTCGGATGCGAGGGCGTTCGGCGCCAGGAAGGTGAAGATGCCGACGTAGAAGCCGCCTGACCGATAGCCGCGGCTGTATTTGGCGTAGGCGTTGGTGTCGGGGGTCGGTTGCCACTCGACGCCCAGGGTTCCGGTCGTCGCTTCCCAGCTCGCATCGTAGCTGCGCGAGGCCAGGCCGGTGGTCGGGCTGACGGTGACCGGCGTGGTGATGCCGGGCGGCAGCGCGGTTCCGGCCGGCGGGTTGAAGACCGAGAAGATGGTGATGTCGTCGGCCGGCGGACCGGCGGCGCCGTAGGCTTCGGCCGGGCCGAGGCCGCAGGTCGGCGTGCCCCAGCAGAGGATCCGCACCGCTTCCGTGCCCGACTTGTTGTCGTGCGAATACCGCAGGCCGGCGGTCAGCTTCCATTCCGGCGTCATCTTCCAGTCGATCTGGCCGAAGGCCGCATAGGAGGTCGACTGCGATTGCGGCTGGTTGTCGTAGCGATGGAACCCGGTCTCCGGCGCGCAGACGCCGCCCGAGGCCGCGCAGAACACCGTCGGAAGCGCGAACGGCCCGTTCCACTGCGACTGCATCGTCAGCTCGGTGTTCACCGGCTGCCGGACGTGTTGCTTGAAGTAGTAGAGGCCGAACACGTACTGGAGCGGATTGTCCCAGGTGGACACGATGTTCAGCTCGTGGCTCCAGAACCGGTTGAATTCGCGGTACTGGAAGGTCTCCTGCGGAAACACCGGTAGGCCCGTGCCGAGCTTGTAGGCCAGGACCGGCGCGTCGGCGCTGTTGGCCAGGGTGCCGCCGGCGCCCGAGGTCTCCCCGTCCAGCTGGTAGTGATAATTCACCCCGCCGGTGAGGTATTTGATGTCGAAGTCCTTGGCGTGCCAGGTCAGGTGGATCGCCTCGGTGTTATAGAGCGGCAGGTTCACCGTGTAGGGGTTGAGGCGCGCGACGGTGCGGGCCGCCTTCTTCGACAAGCCGTTCGGGTCGTAGGACGGATTGGTGCAGCCCAGCGGCGAGGCGTTGACCACATTGGTGACCCCCGACGCCGGATTGCAGGCGTAGCCCGGGTTCAGCTGGATGCCGGTCGGGCCGAACTCGTAGTTGGGATAGGGGCCGTTGGTCCAATAGTCGGCCTGGGCGCCGGGGCCGCCGGTGCCGTTGTGCCAGACGCCCATCCCGTACTTGGCCCAGAACTCCAGCTTGTCGTCGACGAACTTGCCCTGCAGCTGGCCCTCGACGAACCACTCGTTGATCACCCCGCCCAGGCCGGGCGCGCCGGGGATGACGTTCTTGACCCAGCCTTCGGTCTGGCGATCCCAGTCGGCGGCCAGGCGGAACTGCAGGGGGGTGCCCTTGATCGGGCCGCTGATCGCGCCCTCGATCGTGCCGTGGTCGTAGTTGGCGTAGCTGGCGCGGACCTCGGCGAACCAGTCCTCGGTGGGCAGCTTGGAGACCTCGTTGATCGCCCCGCCGATGGCGTTGCGCCCGTAGAGGGTGCCCTGCGGCCCGCGCAGCACCTCGACCCGGTCGAGGAACAGGGTCGAGCGTCCAGCCTGCACGGCGAAGGTCTCGTAGATGCCGTCGTTGTAGTTCGCCACCGACGAGTCGGCGGTCAGCACATTGGTGAGTCGGCCGACGCCGCGCAGCGAGATGCGGTCGGTCGAGGAGTTGTAGGACAGGCCCGGGGTGAAGTTGGTCATGTCCTGGATCGAGTTGATCCCGACGATCTCGCGCTTGTCGGCGGTGAAGGCCGAGATGGCGACCGGCACGTCCTGCAGGTTCTGCGCCCGCTTTTCGGCGGTGACCACCAGCTCTTCGATGGTCGTACTGCTCGCCGCGGCGTTGGTGGACGAGCGGTTTTGGGCGTGGACTCCGGTCGCGGCCAAGGTCGCGAGCAGGGCGCCGCCCAACATCAGGCGATGTTTCGAATTCATTGGTTCCTCCCAGCGCGGCGCTCTTTTGGCGCCGTCTGCAAAAACTTGAGGTCGCCGAACGCCGATCGTCAATGCTGGAGTTTCAATTCGGACATCGTGTAACGTTTGTTTGAAATGAACCCGGCGGAGGCCATGGCTTGTGCCGGCGCCGTACCGATGCTTCGGTTGCGCCCCAGCCGATCGTCCCGCCGGAGCAAATCGCATGAGCAACGCCTACGACTACGCGTTCAAATCGATCGACGGGGACGCCCTGCCGATGTCGACCTTCAAGGACAAGGTGGTGCTGGTGGTGAACACGGCTTCGGCCTGCGGTCTCACCCCGCAGTACGATGGGCTGGAGAAGCTCTACGCCGACTACAAGGACCGGGGCCTTGTGGTGCTGGGGGTGCCCTGCAATCAGTTCGCCGGCCAGGAGCCGGGGACCGAGGCCGAGATCAAGAGTTTCTGCGAGACCCGCTTCGCGGTCGACTTCCCGATGACGTCCAAGGTCGACGTGAAGGACGCCGACGCGCATCCCTTCTACAAATGGGCCCAGGCCGAACTCGGCGAGCCGGCGGTGCCGGTCTGGAACTTCCACAAGATCCTGGTCGGCAAGCAGGGGGAGGCCCTGCAGGCCTTCGGTCCGCGCACCGAGCCCCTGGCGCCGGAGATCACCGCCGCGATCGAAAAGGCGCTCTAGATGGTCTGGCGGGTTCCGCGCTTGCCCCGCACCGCAAGGTCCACCGCCACCAGCCGGTTCTCGTCCTCCATGCGCAGGCTGACGCCCGGCATCCACATCATGGCGCAGTAGTCGCCCAGCGTGTCCTCCACCGCCTGGGAAAAGCCCTGGGCGTCCTGGGCCTTGTTCATCTGGATCTTGGCCATGCGCAGCACCTCGGGGCTGTTCTGGGCCACGCGGGCCGCCCAGGCCATGGTCTCACGCTCGAGGTCGGCCCGGGGCAGGACGCGGTTCACCAGGCCGTACTGCGCCGCCTCGGCCGCGGAGATGAAGCGGCTCTCGAAGATCAGCTCCTTGGCGCGGCGGATGCCGATGTCCCAGGGGATCGACATGTATTCGACCATGCCCGCCAGGAATTCAGCGTCCTCGGCGGCGAAGACCACGTCCATCGCCGCCGCCAGCATCCAGCCCGCGTAAATGCAGTAGCCCTCGACCATGGCCACGGTGGGCTTGGGGAAGTTGCGCCATTTGAGCAGCAGGTCGAGGTTGTACTTCTTGAACTGGTCGTAGGTCTGGACGCCCGGCTTGGCGCCCAGCGCCGCGCGGTAGGCCATGCCCTCCTCGGTGCCGAGGTCGTGGCCGGTGGAGAAGACCCCGCCGGACCCCTTGACCACCACCACCTTCACGGCCTCGTCGGTCCGGGCCAGCTCGAACGCCTGATCGATCTCGTCCAGCATCCGGTAGCTCTGGGCGTTGCGGTGGGCGGGACGGTTGAGCGAGATCACGGCGACGCCGTTCTCGGCGGCGTAGATCACATCGTGGAACGGCACAGGCTTCCCCCTTCGGTCTCTTTCGGCCGACTATAGGCGCATGACGCAGGCGAGCGAGATCATCTCCCAGTCCCTGGAGCTTCTGGCCGAGCGGGTCGGCGATCCGGCGCCCCAGGTCTACGCCCGGCTGTTCGCCGCCTATCCGGAGATGGAGGCGATGTTCGTCCGCGACGTCACCGGCGCGGTGAAGGGCGAGATGCTGGCCATGACGTTCCAGTGCCTCATGGACCTCGACGGCGGCTACGCCGCCAACATGATCGCCGCCGAGCGGGTGAACCACGACGCCTTCGGCGTGCCGCATGAGGTGTTCGGCCGCTTCTTCCCGCTGCTGGCGGAAACCTGCCGGGAGCTGCTGGGCGACGCCTGGACGCCGCCGGTCGAGCGCGCCTGGGCGGCCGCCCTCGCAAGGATCGCCGAACTGACCCCGATCTAAAAAAAGGGCCGCCCCCGTGAAGGAGCGGCCCGATTGCCTCTCGGCAGGGGGATCAGAACTTGTAGTGGACCTCGAAGCCGTAGGTCCGCGGCGGGGTCAGGTCATAGGCAGGCGCCTGGGTGAACCCGCCGCCGCCGACCGGGGCGGCGATCGGATAGCCGCCGGCGGCGGCGTCATAGCCCAGGGTGTTGAAGACGTTCCGGACGTAGGCGACCAGCTCGTACTTGTCGTGGTTGCCCGACCACGTCGCCCGCAGATCCACCTGATCCCAGGCCGGCGCCTCGTCATAGGTGCGCCGGAAGATCGAATCCCAGGACTTGTCCTTCCAGATGTAGCTGCCGGAGAGGATCAGGTCGCCCGCGTCGAACTTGAAGGTGTAGTTGGCGTTGAACGCCACCTTGTTCTCGGGCGACTGCGGCAGGCTGTTGCCGCTGACCGCCTGGGCGCCCGTGGTCCCCACCGGGCGCGCGCCCGTCGCCGCGGCGGCGGGGTCGGCGGTGTCCACATAACAGGCGCCCTTGGCGACGCCGCCCACCAGGCTGCAGCCCGACTGGATGCGGGTGTGGTCGAGGCCGTAGACCAGGCTGAGGTAGAGGTTGTCGACCGGGTTCCAGACCGCGGTGATCTCGATGCCGTCGGAGATCGACTTCGGGATGTTGATGAACTCGGTCACGGTCACCGAACCCACCGGCACGCCGATCGGGATCTGGGCGTCGCGGTAGTTGTAATAGAAGGCCGCGGCGTCGAGGGTGAAGTGTTGCCAGGTCTTCTTGATGCCGCCCTCGAAGTCGTCGACGTACTCCGGCGCAGCCTCGACGTTGGTGCCGATGTAGCCGGCGTTGAAGCCGAACGCTTTGTAACCGCGGTTGTAGCGGCCATAGACCAGGGTGTCCTTGTCCGGCGTCCATGACAGGCCGATCGTGCCGGTGGCGGCGCTGGAATGGTCCTTCAGGCAGCGGACATAGTCGCCGGCGTACTTGCCGGTGGTCTGCAGGGTGGGCGCCGAGCAGGTGCCCTTGTCGGCGGACGTGCTGATCTGCACGGGCGTGATGTCCACCGGCTGCAGCAGCGAGCCCAGGTTCTCGGCGCTGAAGGCGGCCGACAGGTCCTGGAAGACGATGTAGCGCGCTTCTTCCTGGCCGTGCTTCTGGTCGTAGGTATAGCGCAGGCCGGCCGTCAGCTTCAGGGTGTCGGTGAACTTCCAGTCGATCTGGCCGAACACGGCGGTCGACGAGATGTGGTCCTGGTAGTTCAGCAGCAGGTAGTCGAGGCTGGGGTTGGCCGGCGCCGCGACCAGCTGGCCGGCGCCCAATAGCGGGATCACCTGCAGCGGGTTGGCGATCTGCGCCTGGTCGGGCTCCTGGAACCGCTCGGGGTTGTTGTCGATCTCGTCATAGCGATAGACGCCGGCGATCCACTGGAACGGCCCGTCCTTGGTCGACGAGATGTCGATCTCGTGGCTCGACCAGTCGGGGTGGGCTTCGTACTCGAAGATCTGCCGCGGCCTGACGGTGAGGGGGCTGCAGCCCGCGGCTCCGAACGCGGCGTTGAGCTGGGCGCAGGTGCCGCCCGGCGCCAGCGGGACCTGGTAGGAGGTCACCGGCGAGTTGTCGTTGTTGAAGTAGGCGGTCTTCAGATCGTAGTGATACTGGCTGTAGCCGCCGATGTACTTCAGGTCGAACCCGTCGAAGTGATGGGTCCAGTGCAGGGTGATGGTCGGCGCCGCGTTGACGATGATGTTCGTCGGCTGGGCGTGGGCGAAGGTGCGGATGTCCTTCAGCGCCGGGTTGTCGGTGAGGCCGGCCGGGATGCCGACCACCGAACCGGGGACCGCGCCGCCGCCGAACGGGAAGTTCGGGTTGAACACCAGCTGCCCCGGCTGGGTCAGCGAGGTGTCGTAGTGACCGGCGGTCGGGATGCCCAGGAGGCCGCCCGGGCCGCCGCGGTCGTTGTCGAACCACACCGCGTAGGCGTCCAGCCAGATGTCGTCCTTGTCGGTCTTGTACTCGAGCTGGGCGTCCACATAGGGGTCGTGGCGCACGTCGCCTTCGGTCGGGCCGACCAGGTTCTTGAAGTAGCCCTTGGTCTGGTTGAGGTCGTAAGCCGACAGCCGGAAGGTCAGGCCCGGGATCATGGTGGGGCCCGTCACCGTGCCTTCGAACTTGGTGTAGCCGTAGTTGCCGACGATGGCGCGCACCTCGCCGCCGAAGTCCTCGCTCGGCCGCTTCGACAGGGTGTTGATCAGGCCGCCCACGGCGTTGCGGCCGTAGAGCGTGCCCTGCGGGCCCAGCAGCACTTCCACCTGGTCGATGACCATGTCGTCGCGCCCGACCAGGTAGGTCGAGTTGGAGAAGAAGTCGTCGTAGTAGACCGCGACCGCGCTGTCCGAGAGATAGATGTTGTTGTTGCGGGCCAGGCCCCGGATCACCGGGCGGTCCAGCTGGCTCGAATAGGTCAGGCCCGGCGTATAGTTGGTGATGTCCTGAACCGTGGTGATGCCTTCGATGGCGCGCTGGTGAGCGCTGAACGCCGTCACCGCGACCGGCACGTCCTGCAGGCTCTGCTCACGCCGTTCGGCGGTGACCACCAGTTCCTCGATCGTCGTGCCCGACGCCGCCGCGCTCGCGGCGGGTCGCGTCTGGGCTTGGGCATGGGTGGTCAGGACTGCGGCCAGCAAGGCGCTGGACGCCAACAAAGAGCGCTTCCACGGCATTCGAATTCCTCCCAGCAAATTACACGGCGCTATTTGCTGCGCCTGAGCGGGAAGGCTGGAGCCGCAACCATGGGGCGTCAACAGTCACGGCTGTAAGTTATCAATGATAACTAACTGCGGCTTACCTAAATCGGCAGCGGCGCCACAGTTGCCGTTAGGTCAATTCAAGATAATCGCAAGCGAAGGCGAGTTCTTTGTGCGGTGCGGTACTGTGACAACCTGACACAATGACCAAAGTTTCGCCATGTTGTACTGTGTAAGAACTGAGGTGAGGTCAGCATTTTACATGCAAACCTGATTTTCGAATTCTTCGAATTCGTCTGTGGAAACATCTCGTTGCGAGATACCGAAGCTACCGGAAACCAACGCGCGGGAGCGGTCAAGGTTGCGGATTCAACCCCAGCGGGCGCCGTAACGTCAGGCTGACACTTCGGTGGAGAAGGCCGCAAAGGCGCCGTGGGGCTTTTCCGCACTGCGTCGTGTGCTTATGGAACGGGCCTCGATTGGAGGCCAAGATGCACCGCAGACCCGATGGCAGCTGGGACAAGGCGAAGCTGCCGAGCCGGCACACCACCGAAGGGCCCAGCCGCGCCCCGCACCGGTCCTACTATTACGCCATGGGTCTGGGCAGCCGTGAGATCGCACAGCCGTTCGTCGGCGTGGCCTCCTGCTGGAACCAGGCGGCGCCCTGCAACACCGCCCTGATGCGCCAGGCCAATGCGGCGGCGGCCGGGGTGACGCGGGCCGGCGGCACGCCGCGGGAGTTCTGCACCATCACCGTCACCGACGGCATCGCCATGGGCCACGAGGGGATGCGCTCGTCCCTGGTCAGCCGCGAGGTCATCGCCGACTCAGTGGAACTCACCATGCGCGGCCACGCCTATGACGCCCTGGTGGGCGTCGCGGGCTGCGACAAGTCCCTGCCGGGGATGATGATGGCCATGCTGCGGCTGAACGTGCCCAGCGTGTTCATCTACGGCGGCTCGATCATGCCGGGGTCCTGGCACGGCCGGGATGTGACGGTGCAGGACGTCTTCGAAGGCGTCGGCAAGCACTCCGCCGGCCAGATGAGCCTGGAAGACCTCTGCGACCTGGAACAGCACGCCTGTCCGGGCGACGGCGCTTGCGGTGGCCAGTACACCGCCAACACCATGGCCTGCGTCTCGGAAGCCATCGGCCTGGCCCTGCCGCTGTCCTCGGCGCTGCCCGCGCCCTACCTCGAGCGCGACAAGTACTGCGAGGCCAGCGGCGAGGCGGTGATGCGCCTCCTGGAGCACAACATCCGGCCGCGTGACATCTGCACCCGCGAGGCTTTCGAGAACGCCGCGGTGGTGGTGGCGGCGACCGGCGGCTCGACCAACGGCGGCCTGCACCTGCCGGCCATGGCGCACGAGGCGGGGATCAGCTTCACGCTGCGCGACGTCGCCGAGATCATGCGCAAGACGCCCTATCTGGCCGACCTGATGCCGGGCGGGCGCTATCCGGCCAAGAAGATGGGCGAGGCGGGCGGCATGCCGATGCTGCTCAAGACCCTGCTCGACGCGGGCCTGATCCACGGCGACTGCATGACGGTGACCGGCAAGACCATGGCCGAGAACCTGAAGGACGTCGTCTGGCGCGACGACCAGGACGTGATCCGCCCGGCCTCCAATCCGCTGTCGCCGACCGGCGGCGTCGTCGGCCTGTGGGGCAGCCTCGCCCCCGACGGCGCCATCGTGAAGGTGGCCGGCCTGGAGCATCGCAAGCACCGCGGTCCGGCGCGCGTGTTCGACGGCGAGCAGGCGGCCTTCGAGGCGGTCGAAAGGCGCGACTACAAGGAAGGCGACGTCCTGGTGATCCGCTATGAGGGCCCCAAGGGCGGCCCCGGCATGCGTGAGATGCTGTCGACCACCGCGGCCATCTATGGCCAGGGGATCAGCGACAAGGTGGCCCTGATCACCGACGGACGCTTCTCCGGCGCGACCCGCGGCCTGTGCATCGGCCACGTGGGGCCGGAAGCGGCCGACGGCGGCCCCATCGGCCTGGTGAAGGACGGCGACATCATCTCGATCGACGCCGACGCCGGGACCATCGAGCTGGAGGTTGATCCCATCGAGCTGGAGAACCGCGCACGCCACTTCGACAAGGAAGGCCCGCGGCCGACCAACTACAATTCCGGCGCCCTGTGGAAGTTCGCCAAGGCGGTCGGGCCTGCGCACCTGGGGGCGACCACCCATCCGGGCGCGGCGGCCGAAACCCACGTCTACGCGGATATCTGATCCATGAAAGTGCTGGGCCTCATCGGCGGGATGAGCGCCGAAAGCACGGTGGTCTACTACCAGACGCTGAACCGCCTGGCGCGCGAAGCGCTGGGCGGGATCCATTCGGCGGAGCTGGTGGTCCGCTCGGTGGACTTCGCGCCCATCGCCGCGCTGCAGGCGGCCGACGACTGGGCGGCCACCGGCGCGATCCTGGCGGGCCACGCAAAGGCGCTGGAAGGCGCGGGCGCGCAGGCGATCCTGATCTGCGCCAACACCATGCACCTCAACTACGACCAGACGGCCGCGGCGGTCGGCGTGCCGGTGATCCACATCGGCGACGCCACGGGCCGGGCGCTGAAGGCGAAGGGCGTCACCAAGACCCTGCTGCTCGGCACCCGCTTCACCATGGAAAAGCCGTTCTACGCCGAGCGCCTGGCGGCCATGGGCATCGAGACGGCGATCCCGGAGAAGCCACAGCGGGAGCGGCTGCACACGATCATCTACGAAGAGCTGATTCTGGGCGTCACCAACCCGGCGTCGCAGGCCGAGGTGATGGCGATGATCCAGGCGGGGATCGCGGCGGGCTGCGACGGGGTCGCCTTCGCCTGCACCGAAATCGGCCTGCTGCTTGACGTCGACGCCATGCCGGCGCCCACCGTCGACACCGCCGTCGCCCACTGCCAGGCGGCGATGGAATTCGCGCTGGGCTAGCAGCGCCAACGGCGCAAGACTGCCCTTCGAGCGGAGGGGCGGCATGCGGACGATCCAACGGAACCGGCGGGATTTCCTGGGGCTGGCGGGCGCGGGGCTCGGCGCCTTGTCCGCCGGCGCGGCGTGGGCGGCGGATACGCCCGACCTGATCGTCACCAACGCCCGGGTCTACACGGTCGACCCGAAGCAGCCGCGCGCCCAGGCCTTCGCGGTCCGCGACGGCCGGTTCGTGGCCGTGGGCTCCAACGCCGAGATCAAGGCGCTGGCCGGTCCGCGCGCCCAGGTGGTCGACGCGGGCGGCGCCACCGTCGTCCCGGGCTTCGTCGACAGCCACAACCACGCCGTCGGCGAGGTGCTGCAGTTCGAGGTGCTGGTCGGCAATCCTTACGAGGTGGAGTTCGTCACCATCGACAGCATCGTCGGCAAGCTGAAGGCCAAGGCCCAGACCCTGCCGCCGGAGACCTGGGTCGAGGGCTTCTTCTTCGACGACACCAAGGTGAAGGACGGCCGGCTGATCGACCGCCACGACCTGGACCGTGTCTCGACCACCCAGCCGGTGGTGGTGCGCCACCGCGGCGGGCACACCTCCTTCTACAACACCAAGGCGCTGGAGATGGCCGGCGTCACCAAGGCCACGCCCAATCCGCCGGGCGGCACCTATGACAGGGGCCCGGACGGGGAGCTCACCGGCCGGGTCACCGACCGCGCCACGGTCATCTTCGCCAAGGTCGGCAGGCACGAGACCTTCACCCCGGCGGAGCGCGAGCGCCGGGCGCGGGAAGGCGCCGCCTTCATCTCCAAACAGTTCGCCCGCTACGGCCTGACCAGCGTCTGCCACGAGGGCGGCGACCTGGCCGCGATCCAGGACATCCGCGCCGAGGGCAAGCTGTTGCACCGGGTCAGCTACGAGGCTCAGGGCGAGGGGCTGGAGGCGATGATCCGCGCGGGGCTGGAGACCGGCTTCGGCGACGACTGGATCAAGCTGGGCGCCACGGCCGAGCATGTGGTCGACGGCTCGTTCTCCGAGCGGACCCTGGCCATGAGCGGGCCCTATCCCGGCGTCTCGCCGCCCTACTACGGCAACCTCACCGAGACCCAGGATGTGCTGAACGACTGGATCGAGCGGGTGCACCGCGCCGGGATCGACGTGAACTGTCACGCCAACGGCGACGTCGCCATCGCCAGCGTCCTCACCGCCGTCGAACGGGCGCAGAAGCTGCATCCGCGCCCGAACGCGCGGCCGAAGATTACCCACTGCACCCTGGTGAACCCCAGCCTGATCGCCCGCATCAAGGCGGCGAACGTCGTGCCGGCGGCGTTCTCGACCTATGCCTACTACAACTCCGACAAGTTCCCGTTCTATGGCGAGGACATCATCAAGAACGCCATGTGCTTCCGCGATTTCCTGGACGCGGGCGTGCCGGTCTGCGCGGGCTCGGACTTCAGTCCCGGGCCGTTCTCACCCCTGATGGCGCTGCAGGCCATGGTCACGCGCAAGGGCTGGGACGGGAAGACCTGGGGCGCCAACCAGAAGATCAGCGTGGACGAGGCGCTGCGGGTGAACACCCTGAACGGCGCTTGGGCGACGCACGAGGAAGCGATCAAGGGCTCGATCACGCCCGGAAAGCTGGCCGATTTCGTGGTGTTGGCCGACGACCCGCACACCGTCGATCCGGACAGGATCAAGGACATCAAGATCCTGCGCACCGTCACCGGTGGGCGGACGGTCTACCAGGCCTAGGGAACGTCAGAGCCGCAGGCTGCGGATCTCGTCCTCTTCTTCTTCCTCGTCGTCCTCGTCGTCCTCGGCGTGCTCGACGTCTTCCCACGGCGGCAGCTCGTGCTCGTCGTCCTCGTCGTTGTCGTGGGCGTGGGCCTGAGGCGGCGGCGCATCGTCGTCCTCGTGGGCGAGGCGGGCGAAGAGGGGCGTAAGCGAGGTGTCGGCGCGGGTCGGCGGGGCTTCAGGCTCGTCGTCCTCGATCGTCGGCGCCCGCGCAGGCGGCGCGGGGCGCGCCACGGCGGCGGGCCGCGCGGCGCTCACCGGGCGGCGCAGCAGGGCCTCGATGCGCGCCAGCCAGCGATTGGCCTCGGCGATCGCCTCGGCCGGCGGCAGCTCGTAGCGGCGGCCC
>JAFEDM010000467.1 GCA_018241625.1 Pseudomonadota bacterium
CCAGCCGGGCGCTGACGCTGACCGACCCGATCCGGGTGCGGCAGCTGGATGCGCGTCGGTTCTCGACGTCGGGCACGCCGACCGACTGCGTGATGCTGGGGATCCGCGAGCTTGTCGTGGGCGCCAAGCCCGACCTGGTGCTCTCCGGCGTCAACCGCGGCGCCAACCTGGCGGAGGACGTGACCATGTCCGGCACGGTGGCGGGCGCGATCGAGGCCATGGCGCTGGGCGTGCCCGGTATCGCCCTGTCGCAGATGGGATTCCATGACGACGGGGCGAAGGGCTATGACGCCGCCGAGGCCTATGCGCCGGGGATCATTCGCAAGCTGATCGAGACCGGCTGGCCGCACGACGTGGTCATGAACCTCAACTTCCCCGGCCGCGCGCCGGGCGAGATCACCGAGGTCGAGGTCACCCGCCAGGGGTTCCGCGACGCGCCCGTCCGGGTCGTGGAGAAGCGCACCGACCTGCGCGGCCGCGACTACTACTGGGCCGGGTTCCGCCAGGAACGGTCGCAGCCGGCGCCCGGCACCGACCTGCGGGCGCTCTATGACGGAAAGATATCGGTCACGCCGCTGCATATCGACCTCACGCACGGCGAGTCAGTGCACAAACTGCGCGGCGTATTGGGCGGAGCGCCGCCCCGATCGTGAGTGTCTTGGACTGAACGATGGCGAAGAAGGACGATGACAGCGCCGAGACCAGGCTGGCCCGCCTGATCCTCGCCCTGCGCGGCCAGGGGATCAGCGACCCCGGCGTGCTGTCCGCGATCGAGACCACGCCACGCGAGGTCTTCACGCCGGACCTGTTCAAGGAACGCGCCTTCGAGGACTCGGCCCTGCCCATCGCCTGCGGCCAGACCATCAGCCAGCCGTTCATCGTCGGGCTGATGACCCAAGCCCTGAAGGTCGACAAGCGCGACCGGGTGCTCGAGATCGGCACCGGCAGCGGCTACCAGACCACCATCCTCTCCAAGCTCTCGCGGCTGGTCTACACGGTGGAGCGCTACCGCACCCTGATGCGCGAGGCCGAGGCGCGCTTCAAGGCGCTGGGCCTGACCAACGTGATCACCCGGTTCGGCGACGGCGGGGAGGGCTGGCCCGAGCAGGCGCCGTTCGACCGCATTATGGTCACAGCGGCGGCGTCAGATGAGCCCAAGACGCTGCTTTCCCAGCTGAAGCCGAACGGAATCCTCGTGGCCCCGATCGGCAAGGGGCCGGTGCAAAGCCTGAAGCGCTACAGCGGCGATGGCAAAGGGGGGTTCCAGATCGAGACCTTGACCGATGTGCGTTTCGTGCCCCTGCTCGATGGGGTAGCGAAAGAACTGTAAGCGACGTCCTGGCCGCCGCGATCTTTGCGGGTTGGCCAGATGGGGCGGCTTAACCCACTATCAACCGTGACGCCCCGACTGATTCCATGACCAATACCGGAGCGGCGATGACGCAATCCCTTCAGCGATCGGCCCTTATTTTCCTGGCGACCACTGCGCTTTCGGCGGCGACGCTGAGCGCTGGCCCGACGCTGGCGGCGACCCACAAGCCGAAGACGGAGGAGGCCCCGAAGGCGGCGAACGGCAAGATCGTGACCGTGAAGGGCGACCGCGCCAGCTATGTCGTCAAGAAGGGCGACACGCTGGAGAAGATCGCCGACAAGCTCGACACCACCGTCGACGAGCTGATGAGCGCCAACAAGTTGAAGAAGGGCGCGGTCCTGCAGCCGGGCGACGTGATCAAGGGCCCGGCCGTCGCCAAGAAGGCCTATGTGGTGGTGCCCGGCGACACCGTCTTCTCGATCGCCAAGCGCTTCCACGTGACGGTCGAGGATCTGCGGGCCGAGAACGACCTGTCGGCCAAGACCTCGATCAAGCCGGGCCAGCAGATCCGCCTGCCGGGCGACTATCGCGCGCCGGCGGTGGAATCCGCCGAGGACCAGAGCGACGAGCCCAAGGCGTCCAAGGGCAAGAAGGCCGAGAAGGTCGAGGTGGCCGACGAAGAGGCCGCGTCCAAACCCGCCTCGAAGAGTCACAGGGGCGGCAAGCCGACCGCGGCGGAGAACGACGAGACCGGCAAGGCCGCCGCCGCCGACCGCGCCGACGCCGGCAAGGTGATCACCCGCGAAGCCAAGGGCGAAAGCTACAAGGTCAAGTCCGGCGACACGATCGCCAAGGTGGCCGACCGGCTGGACACCGACGTCGCCACGCTGAAGCGCCTGAACCATCTGAAGGGCAATTCGGTCCACGCCGGCCAGGTGCTGCGCGGGCCGAGCTTCACCGAGCACTACTACGTGGCCGAGGCCGGCGACACGCTCACCAGCATCGCCGCGCGGTTCAGCATCAGCGTCGCCAACCTGCGGGCCGAGAACGAGCTTTCGAAGAAGGTGATCAGCGTCCGGCCGGGCACCAAGGTGTTCCTGCCCGACGGCTATCGCGACCGAACCGAGCCGGCGCCGGAGCCGCCGTCGCCCCGTTATCCGCGGCCCTACGTCCCGGGCGGCGCGACCCCGCCGTCGCGGCCGATCCCCTATTCGCAGGTGCCGGGCGCTGTCCAGCCGCCGCCGTCGGCCGCGCAACCGACCACGCCGGGCTACAGCGACGCCCAGGTCACCCAGATGGCCGCCGGCCGCTTCCAATGGCCGCTGACGGGCAAGATCCTGTCGGACTTCGGGCCCAAGGCGGGCGGTCAGCGCAACGACGGCCTGGACATCCAGGCCAACGCCGGCGACCCGGTGCGCGCCGCCGCCGACGGCGAGATCGCCTATGCCGGCGACAAGCTGCCCGGGTTCGGGAACCTGGTGCTGATCAAGCACGCCGACGGCTGGGCGACGGCCTATGGCTATCTCGGCCGCATCGACGTGAAGAACCAGCAGAAGGTCACCCAGGGCCAGCAGATCGGCCAAGCGGGCCAGACCGGCGGCGTTTCCGAACCCCAGGTGCACTTCGAGGTGCGCTACCAGGCCAAGGCCGTCGATCCGAAGCTGGCCCTGCCCAAGCCCTGACGGGTTAGAGCGGCAAGGCCTTGCCCAGTTCGCCCGCCAGATCGCGGATGAATTGCCAGGCGACGCGGCCGGACCGGCCGCCGCGCAGCTGAGCCCATTGCAGGGCCCGACGCTCCAGGTCCGGAGCCTGCAGGCCGTAGCGTTCCGCATAACCCGCGACCGCCGCCAGATAGGTCTCCTGGTCCATGGGCGGGAAGCCGATCCACAGGCCGAAGCGGTCGGAGACGCTGACCTCCTCCTCGGCGTCCTCGGCGGCGGACAGCAGGCCCTTGTCCTCGCCATGTCCTCTCGGCATCAGGTGGCGGCGGTTCGAGGTGGCGACGAACATCACATTGGCCGGCGGGCCGGAGACGCCGCCCTCCAGCGCCGACTTCAGCGCCTTGGCCGCCGCCGCGCCCTCTTCGAACGACAGGTCGTCGCACAGCACCACGAACCGCTCCGGCCGGCCGCGCAGGGTGTCGAACAGGACGGGCAGGGCGGTGACCTGGTCGCGATCGACCTCGACCAGCTTCAGCGACGGGGTCTCGGCGGCCACGTGCATGAAGGCCGCCTTGGCCAGCGAGCTCTTGCCGGTGCCGCGCACGCCCCAGAGCAGGGCGTGGTTGTAGGGCAGCCCCGCGGCGAACCGCTGCAGGTTCTCCAGGAACCGGTCGCGCTGGCGCTCGACGCCCACCAGGGCAGCCAGGGGCAGGGGATAGTCCGGCGCCGGATGGAAGGCCCCGCCCGCGGGATCGTGGCGGAAGAGGCGCGCGGCGGCGAAGTCGGCTTGCGGCGCGCGTGGCGGGGCCAGGCGCTCCAGCGCCTCGGCGATCCGGCTCAGGACGGGTTCCAGCTCATGCGTCATCGCGGGCACACCTAACGGCTCCCGGTTCCATTGCAAATCGGGGTCGCAGCGCCTAGCTTCCGCCGACCTCGAAACAGGCCCCTTGGGGCTGGCGCACCGGAGACCACCTTGGGCGATCCCAACTCGCTGATCCAGCTTATCGGCCTGCCTCTCGGACTGTTTGTCCTGTTCTATTTCCTGATGATCCGGCCGCAGCAGCAGCGGATGAAGCAGCACCAGGCGTCCATCGCCGCCATCAAGCGCGGCGACACCGTGGTCCTGTCCTCCGGCATCATCGGCAAGGTCGTGCGCGTCGAGGACGCCGAAGTGGGCCTGGAAATCGCCACCGGCGTCACCGTGAAGGTGCGCAAGGCGATGATCTCCGAGGTCCAGGCCCGCGGCACGCCGGCCCCGGCGAACGACGCCAAGGTCTAGGGCGCGTCCGCCACCATGATGAATCTTGCCCGCTGGAAGGTGATCCTGGTCGTCCTCGCGACGGTGCTGGGCCTCCTTTTCACGCTGCCCAACCTGTTGCCGCCCAAGGTGGTGGCCTCGCTTCCGGGCTTCATGCCGAAGAACACCCTGCACCTGGGCCTGGACCTGCAGGGCGGCTCTGACCTGCTCTATTCGGTCGACACGGTCGCGCTGCAGAACGAGCGCCTGACCAACATGGCCGAGGACATCCGCACCAATCTGCACAACAAGAACATCGATTTCACGGACCTGGCGGTGCTGAACGGCGCCATCGGCCTGCGGATCACCGATGCGACTCAGGTGAGCGATGCGGCGAACACCTTGCGTCAGACGGTGGGCGCGCCGCTGCAGGGCGTCGCCGGCGGCCGTGACGTGACGGTCAGCGTCCTGCCCGACCAGCGCCTGCGCATCGCCTTCGTGCCGGCCGCCTTCGACGCGGAAGCCCAACGGGCTGTGGAGCAGAACCAGGAGGTCATCCGTCGCCGGATCGACCAGATGGGCACCAAGGAGCCGGACATCTCCCGGCGCGGCAAGGACCGCATCGACATCCAGGTGGCCGGCGAGAGCGACCCCGAGCGCCTGAAGACCATCATCGGTCAGACCGCCAAGCTGTCGTTCCAGATGCTGGACGAGAACGCCTCGCAGGAAGACCTCGCCGCCGGCCGCATCCCGCCGGGCGACGAAATGCTGGTCTCCACCGACGGCCGGTCGCCGCAGTACCTGGTGAAAAAGCGCCAGGTGGTCACCGGCGAAATGCTGACCAGCGCCTCGTCCGGCTTCGATCAGCAAAGCGGCAAATCGGAAGTGGAGCTGCGGTTCAACGGCACCGGCGCCAAGCGGTTCGGCGACATCACCCGCCAGAACGTCGGCAAGCGCTTCGCCATCGTGCTCGACAAGAAGGTGCTCTCCGCGCCGGTCATCGAGGGCCCGATCCCCGGCGGTTCCGGCCGCATCACCGGCAACTTCACGCCGGAAACCGCCAACGACCTGGCCGTGCTGCTGCGCGCCGGCTCGCTGCCCGCCCCGATGAAGGTGGAAGAGCAGCGCACCGTCGGCGCCGAGCTGGGCGCCGACGCCGTGAAGGCCGGCGCCATCTCGGCCATCGTCGGCCTGGTGGCCACCATGGTGTTCATGGTCGCCATCTACGGCCTGCTGTTCGGCGGCATCTCGCTGATCGGCCTGGTGGTCAACGGCCTGATGATCGTGGGCGTTATGAGCCTGACCCAGGCCACGCTGACCTTGCCGGGCATCGCGGGCCTGATCCTGACGCTCGCCGTGGCGGTGGACGCCAACGTGCTGATCTATGAGCGGATGCGCGACGAGTTGCGGGCCGGCCGGACCCTGATCGCCGCCATGGACGCGGGCTTCTCCCGCGCCTGGGGCACGATCTTCGACGCCAACATGACCCACATCTTCTCGGCCTTGATCATGTTCAACATCGGCTCAGGGCCGGTGAAGGGCTTCGCCTGGACCCTGTCCGTGGGCGTGCTCACCACCGTCTTCTCGGCGGTGCTCGTCACCCAAGTGCTTCTGGCGTGGTGGTTCAAGGCCACGCGTCCGAAGTCCCTGCCGATCGCGTAAGGAGCCAGCCCATGTCCTTCTGGCCCCTGATCAAGGTCATGCCGGTGCGCCCGCACTTCCGGTTCGTGCGTCTGGCCAAGTTCTTCTCGCCCCTGTCGGTCATCGCGGTGATCGCCTCGGTGTTCTTCGCCGCCTATCCGTTCACGCCGCCCTGCGGCGGCCTGGCCTGCGGCATCGACTTCAAGGGCGGCACGGTGATGGAGATTTCCACCGCCCCTGTCCCGGTCGACGCCGGCAAGGTGCGCCAGGCCCTGGACGGCATGGGCCTCACCGACATCACGGTGGTGACCCTGGGTGCGCCGACCTCGGCGATGGTGCGCTTCCAGGCGCCGGCCAGCGCCGACGCCAGCGCCACGGTCTCCAAGGCGCAAGGCAAACTCACCGAGGCGCTGGGCAAGGTGAAGTTCGTCTCCACCGACGTGGTCGGCCCGAAGGTGTCGGGCGAGCTCTTCAGCTCCGGTCTGCTGGGCCTAGGCCTCGCGATCCTGGCGATGCTGCTCTACATCTGGTTCCGCTTCGAGCTGCAGTTTGGCCTGGGCGCGGTGGCGGCCCTTTTCCACGACGTCTTCCTGACCTTCGGCCTGATCGCGATCATGGGCCGGCTGGGCAAGATCGAGTTCGACCTAAAGTCGGTGGCGGCCATCCTGACCATCATCGGCTACTCGATGAACGACACCGTCGTGGTGTTCGACCGGTTCCGCGAGAACATCCGCAAGTACAAGCGCATGCCGCTCGCCGAGGTGATCGACATGTCGATCAACGAGATGCTGACCCGGACGATCATCACCTCCATGACCGCGGTTCTGGCCCTGGTGGCCTTGGCGGTGTTCGGCGGCCCGACGCTTTACGGCCTGTCGGTGATCATGCTGTTCGGCATCGTGATCGGCACCTATTCGTCGATCTACATCGCCGCCCCGATCATCTTGCTGTGGGGCGTGCGCCGCGGGACCGACGACGAACCGGCTGAGCCGTTGACGCCGGCGCCGGCGCGCTAGGCGCGCCGGTGGCTCGCGACGCGCCCTCGATCGACGCCTACGGCGACGGCGGCTTCCGGCTGTCGGGCCAGCGCCACGAAGGCTCCGTGCTGATCGTCGCCGACCAGGCCCAGCCGTGGGCCGTGGGTTCGCTCGCCGAGCTCACGGTCGACGCCCTGAAGCCGGTGTTCGACGCCGGCCGGGCCGAGGTGGAGTTCCTGCTGCTGGGCGTCGGCGCGCGCAACGCCCAGCCGCCGCGGCCGGTGCGCGACGCGCTCGCCGCCGCCGGCATCGGGCTCGAGTTCATGGACACCCCGGCCGCGGCGCGGATCTACAACGTCCTGACCTCCGAGGGCCGCCGTCTGGCCTGCGCCCTGATCGCGGTCTGAGGCCACGCGCCGCGATCGGTTTCCGCCCGCGTCAAAACGACCTATACCTGAGCTGTAGGGTAGGATTCGCGAAGGGGGCTCCAATGGCCGCGCTACTGTCCAATCTCCGCAATACGCTGATCGTCAGCTTCATCATCGCGCTCATCATCGTGGCTGGGTACTACCAGCACAACGCCTCCGGCGCGGAGGTCTTCTGGCAGGCGGTGTTCCGCTGGCTGCACGTGATCTTCGGCATCATGTGGATCGGCCTGCTCTGGTACTTCAACTTCGTCCAGATCCGGGTGATGCCGCAGGTTCCGGCCGAACTGAAGCCGGGGGTTTCCAAGTACATCGCGCCCGAAGCGCTGTTCTGGTTCCGCTGGGCGGCGCTGTTCACGGTGCTGATGGGCCTGATCCTGGCCTTCAACCGCGGCTACCTCGTCCAGGCCCTGACGCTCGGCTTCACCGAACAGCCGGTGGGCGTCGGGCACAGCTTCATCGGCCTCGGCATGTGGCTGGGCATCATCATGATGGTCAACGTCTGGGCCTTCATCTGGCCCGCGCAGAAGATCGCCCTGGGCCTGGTCGACGGCGACGCCGACGCCAAGGCCGCCGCCGGCCGCAAGGCGATGATCTTCTCGCGCATCAACACCTTCCTGTCGGTGCCGATGCTGGCCTGCATGACCATGAACCAGACGATCTTCGGCTGATTTCCGCAGGGAACCCAGCTTGGAAGGCCCGCCTTAACCGGCGGGCCTTTTCAATTGGCGCATGAGCGAGTCGATTGCGCACGCCCTGGAGGCTCCCGTGTCGGAGACCCCGTCGTCCGAGAGTGAAGACCTCGACGCCCTCATCCGGCGCGTGGACCCGGATCGCTGGCTGTCCAGCCGGTTCATCGCCGACGTCCTGGCGCGCGCCGACGTGATCGCGCTCTACGCCTTCGACCATGAACTCGCCCGCGCGCCCAGGGTGGCGTCGAACCCGCTGCTGGGCGAAATCCGGCTCACCTGGTGGCGCGAGGCGCTGGACGAGATCTTCGAAGGTCGCGCGGTGCGGATGCATCCGACGGCCCAGGCCCTGGCCCGCGTGGTCGCCGCCCGCGGCCTGCAGCGCGCGCCGCTGGAGACGATGATCGACGCCCGCTACCGCGAACTCGATCCCACGCCCATGAGCGAGGCCGAACTGCTCGACTGGGCGCGCGACACCGGGGGGCTTTCCGCCCAGCTGGCGGCCCAGGTGCTGGACGCCGCCACCGACTCCAGGATGGCGCTGGCCGGCGGTTCGGCCTGGTCGCTCGGCAAGCGGCTGGCGGATCAGCCGGATCTACGACCAGTGTTCCTGAAGGTGATCCACGCCGCGCGCAGCGCCTCGCGCTCGCTCAGCGTCGCGGCGTTCCCGGCGGTGGCCCATGCCGCGCTCGCGGGACGCCCCTCGGCCAACGACTTCGCCCGGCGTCTGCGCCTGACCATCGCCGTGGCGCGCGGCAGAATCTGAAGGATTCCTTCTCCCCCTGTGGGAGAAGGTGGCCTGCGGAGCAGGTCGGATGAGGGGTTGATGGCCCTTTCCGTCGCCCGCGCCGAATGCCCCCGCGAGCCCCCTCATCCGTCAGCTACGCTGACACCTTCTCCCGCAAGGGGAGAAGGCTACGCGGCGTTGGCGTGCGAGCCCGTCGCCAGCCAGGCGTCCAGGTCGGCGAGCGCGCGTTCGCCCATCAGCCGCTTCTTCGCCCGCCCGCGCTCCTTGTGCGGCAGGCGCTTGCCGTCGGCCCCGTGCCGCGGCGGCTCCAGCGGCGGCAGCAGGCCGTAGTTGATGTTCATCGGCTGGAAGGAGCCCGCGCCCGCATCCAGGTGACCGCCGGTGATGTGGCCGATCAGGGCGCCCAGCGCCGTCGTCGCCGGAGGCGGACTCACGGTCTGGCCCAGCCGCTCGGCGGCCGCGAAGCGGCCGGCCAGCAGGCCCACCGCGGCGCTTTCCACGTAGCCCTCCACGCCGGTGACCTGGCCGGCGAAACGGAGGCGCGGGTCGGCCTTCAGCCGCAGGGATCCGTCCAGCAGGCGCGGGCTGTTCAGGAAGGTGTTGCGGTGCAGGCCGCCCAGCCTTGCGAACACCGCCTTCTCCAGGCCCGGGATCATGCGAAAGATCTCGGTCTGAGCGCCGTGCTTCAGCTTGGTCTGGAAGCCCACCATGTTCCACAGCGTGCCCAGAGCATTGTCCTGGCGCAGCTGGACGATGGCATAGGCCTTCTCGGTCGGCTTGTGGGCGTTGGTCAGGCCGACCGGCTTCATGGGCCCATGGCGCAGGGTCTCGCGGCCGCGCTCGGCCATCACCTCGATGGGCAGGCAGCCGTCGAAGTAGGGGACGTGCTCCCAATCCTTGAACTCGGACTTCGGCCCGGCCAGCAGGGCGTCGATGAAGGCCTCGTACTGGACCTTGTCCATCGGGCAGTTGATGTAGGCCGCCGCGTCGCCGCCCGGGCCTTCCTTGTCGTAGCGCGACTGTCGCCAGGCCACGTCCATGTCGACGGACTCGAGGTGGACGATGGGCGCGATGGCGTCGAAGAACGACAGCTGGCCCTCGCCGGTCAGCGCCAGGATGGCCTCGCTGAGGGCCGGCGAGGTGAGGGGGCCGGTGGCCACCACCACGCTGTCCCAATCGGCCGGCGGCAGGCCCGCGACCTCGCCGCGCTCGATCGTCACCAGCGGATGGGCCTCCAGCCGCGCCGTCACGGCTTCCGAGAAGCCGTCGCGGTCCACCGCCAGGGCGCCCCCGGCCGGGACCTGATGCGCGTCGCCAGCCGACATGATGATCGAACCCAGCCGGCGCATCTCCGCGTGCAGCAGGCCCACCGCGTTGCCGGTCCAGTCGTCGGCCCGGAAGGAGTTGGAGCAGACCAGCTCGGCCAAGCGGTCGGTCTGGTGGGCGTCGGTGCCGCGCACGGGGCGCATCTCGTGCAGGATCACGGGCACGCCGGCCCTGGCGATCTGCCAGGCGGCTTCGGAGCCCGCCAATCCTCCGCCCACCACATGTATTGGCCGAAGGCCCTTGCTGGTCGTCATGCGTGGCTAACTAGCAACGATCCCGCCGGATCGCGAGCGGGGCCTTGCGTGCGCCACGGCCCAGCCCCAACCTTGGAACCCGGAGAGGTGGCTGACTCGTTCCCCACTGGGACGCGGAGGCCGAGGGACGGGGATGTCGGAGTTCAAACCTACCGAGGCCGCGCTGGAGGGCTTCAAGCTCGCGCGGGAGAATCCCAAGGCGTTCCGCACCTGGATCCTGGTCAACTTGGCCGTCAGCGTGCTGGCCGTCATGATTGACGTCTTCATGCCGGCGGGCATCCGCCACGGGCTGGACACACTGAACGGCCCCGACAACCTGACGCTGCGCCAGTTCGCCGACACCATGATCCTGGCGGCCCCGGTGCTGATCCTGGCCTTGGCGGTGATCGCCATGATGGCGGCCGCGGTCTACCGACTGATCTTCCGCCACGCGGATGACCGGTTCGGCTATGTCCGCCTGGGTCCCGACGAATTCCGGCTGATGGCCACCACGGTCATCTGCAGCCTGATCCTGATCCTGGCGGTGGTGGCGGCGACCTTGGTGATCGGGATCGTGTTCGGCCTGGTCAGCGTCATGGCGCCCAGGCTGGGCGCCGTCCTGACGGTGCTCGGGCCGTTCCTGATCGTCGGCGTCTTCGCCTTCACCTTCGTGCGTCTGTCGCTGGCGCCGGCGGCCACCTTCGCCGAGCGGCGGGTGGTGGTGTTCGAATCCTGGTCCCTGACCAAGGGCCACTTCTGGGGCCTGCTGGGCGCCTATGCCCTGGCCATCGCCTGCATCGCGACGATCTGGATTGTCGTGACCTTCAGCTGCTTCGGCGTCGCCGGGATGATCGTGCTGATCGAGGGCGGCCAGCTGTCGGAGGTCAAGAGCTTGCTCACCGCCACCGGCGGCTCGTTGAAGAGCTATCTCAGCGTCGGGGCCATCGCCTACGGCATCGTCAACAGCATCCTGTCGGCCCTCTACTATTCGGTGATCGCCGCGCCCGGCGCCGTGGCCTATCAGAAGCTCCATGGCTGGCCGCCGGAGGGACATCCGCTCACCGCCCAGCCCGAGGCGGGCTGATATCGCGATGAGCGCCTTTTCCGCCAGTGACGCGGCCCTGGAAGGCTTCCAGGTCATCCGCAGCCGGTGGCGGCTGGTCCTCGGCTGGTGCCTGTTCTCGGTGGTGAGCTTCGCCGCCCTCCTGCTCATGGCCTTCCTGGGCATCATCGCCGTGGCCGTGGCGGCGACCACGCCGGACGAGGCCAACATGATGGGCGGGATCGTCGGCCTGGTCGTCCTCGGCCTCGGCGGCGCGGCGGTGCAGTGGGTCGTGCTGGCGGCGCTCTACCGGATGGAGCTGCGGCCGGACGCGCCGCCGGACCTCTTCTACCTGCGCTTCAGCAAGGACGAGGCGCGGCTCTTCCTGTTGTGGCTGACGCTTCTCGTCCTGCTGGGCGGGCTCTTCGTGCTGGGCGCCTTCCCGGTGGTCTGGGCCCAGAAGTACAGCGTCTGGGGCTCCTTGGGCCTGCTGGCGCTCCTGGTCGCCGCGCTCACCTGGCTCTCCATGCGCCTCAGCCTGGCGGGGCCCGCGAATTTCGCCACCGGCCGTTTTGGCCTGAAGGACTCCTGGCGGCTCACCAAGGGACGCTTCTGGAGCCTGTTCGGGATGGCGCTGCTGGCGTTCTTCCTGCTGCTGTTGATCGCGCTGGTGGTCTTCATCGTCACGGCCCTGGTCCAGGCGGGGATCGGCGGCTTCCACACCCTGGCGCCGGTCAGCCTGGCCGACCCGGAGGCGCTGGCCGAACGGCCGGGCGCCTATGTGTTCGCCCTGATCGCCGAACTGGTGATCGCGCCCATCTACATGCTGATCGGCCAGGCGCCGTTCCTCGCCGCCTACAAGGCGATCACCGCCGACGCCGAGCCTGCCGCGGACCCCGCCTAGGCGCGGGCGCTGGGCCGCGCCGAAGCGCGGGCGTGCCAGGCGGCCAGGTTGGCGTGCTCCGCCTCCATCGGCAGGCCGATCCACTTGGCGAAGTCCACGGTGGTGAGCAGGCAGATGTCGGCCATGGAATAGCTGTCGCCGGCCAGCCACTCGCGGCCGTCAAGCTCGCGGTCCAGCCAGCGTTGGGCGCCCTTGTAGGTCTCGGCGTTGCTTTCGCCGAAGTCCTTATACTGGGTCAGCAGGGCGGCCGTGCGCGGGTGGGCGTGGCGCCAGTACATGCCCACGGGCGTCATCACCGTGAACTCGACCCGGCGCACCCACATGTCGACCAGCGCCTTCGCCTTGGGCGTGGTCCCGAACATCGGCGGATCGGGCTGCGTCTCGTCGAAATAGCGGCAGATGGCGACGGTCTCGGAAATGTGGCTTCCGTCGTCCAGCTCGAGCGTCGGCACCTGGCCCATGGAATTGCGCGCCTTGTGCTCCGGCGACTTGTGCTCGCGCTGCATCATGTCGACCGGTGTCTCCGGCAGGTCGATCCCCTTCTCGGCCAGAAAGATCCGCACCCGGCGCGGATTGGGAGCAGGGTAGGGCGCGCCGTAGAGTTTCATGAGCTGGTTCCTGGAGTTTCCCGCCCCGCAGAGGGCGGGAAAACAGCACAGGAGTCTAGGCCGAGACCTTCTGCTTCTTCGCCGGCGCCTGCTGGGCCCGCCGTCGTTCGGCTTGGCGGTCCATGAGCTCGGCGAGGTAGCGGCCGGTCCAGCTCTTGGGCGCGGCGGCGACCTGTTCGGGCGTGCCGACCGCCACCACCGTGCCGCCGCCGTCGCCGCCCTCCGGGCCGAAGTCCACGATCCAGTCGGCGGTCTTCACGACGTCGAGGTTGTGCTCGATCACCACCACGGTGTTCCCCTGATCCACCAGCTCGTGCAGCACCTCGAGCAGCTTCTTGGTGTCCTCGAAGTGCAGGCCGGTGGTGGGCTCGTCCAGGATGTAGAGTGTCTTGCCGGTGGCGCGGCGCGACAGCTCTTTCGACAGCTTCACCCGCTGGGCCTCCCCGCCGGAGAGGGTGGTCGCCTGCTGACCCACCTTCACATAGCCCAGGCCCACCCGCTTCAGGGTCTCCATCTTCTCGCGGACCGACGGCACGGCCTTGAAGAACTCGGCGGCCTCCTCGACCGTCATGTCTAGCACGTCGGCGATGGATTTGCCCTTGAACAGGATCTCCAGGGTTTCGCGGTTGTAGCGATGGCCGTGGCAGACGTCGCAGGTGACATAGACGTCCGGCAGGAAGTGCATCTCGATCTTGATCAACCCGTCGCCCTGGCAGGCTTCGCAGCGGCCGCCCTTGACGTTGAAGCTGAACCGGCCCGGGCCATAGCCGCGGGCCTTGGCCTCCGGCAGGCCGGCGAACCAGTCGCGGATCGGCTGGAAGGCGCCCGTATAGGTCGCCGGGTTGGACCGCGGCGTGCGCCCGATCGGCGACTGGTCGATGTCGATGACCTTGTCGAACAGCTCCAGCCCCTCGATCCGCTCGTGCGGCGCGGGCGCGTCCGAGGCGTTGTGCAGCCGGCGCGCGGCGGCCTTGTAGAGCGTCTCGATGGTGAAGGTGGACTTGCCGCCGCCGGAGACGCCGGTGATGCAGGTGAAGGTCCCCTGCGGGATTTCCGCCGTCACGTTCTTCAGGTTGTTGCCGGTGGCGCCGATCACCCGCAGCACCCGGGTCTTGGAGATCGGCCGCCGGTCAGCCGGAATCTCGATCTCGCGCGCCCC
>JAFEDM010000468.1 GCA_018241625.1 Pseudomonadota bacterium
GCGCGTTGGCAAAAGCCCCCGAGCGGTTTGGGTTCGACCGGTTCCGCGACCTGGCCCTCGATCCGAGCCTTTCGATCAACCAGAAGATGGACGGCGTCGACGACAGCCGCGACGGCTACGACGCGGCCATCTGGGCGTCGATCCTCGACGTCCTGCCGCGGCTGAACGCGCCGGACGCCGATGTCCTGGATATCGGCCCCGGCTGCGGCGGCGTCGCGCGCAGCATGATCGCGCTGGCCGAGGCTCAGGGTCATCGCCTCACCCTGGTCGACCACGCCGAGATGCTGGCGCTTTTGCCGGATTCGCCGGCGGCGATCCGCGTTCCCGGCCGCTTCCCGGAGGGCCTGGCCGCCTCGCCCCAAGCCGACGCGTCCTATGACGTGATCCTGGCCTACAGCGTCCTGCAGTATGTGATCGTCGACGCCAACCCGTTCGCCTTCATCGACGCCGCCCTGGCCCGGCTGAAGCCCGGCGGCGCGCTGCTGGTCGGCGACGCACCCAACTTCTCCAAGCTGCGCCGGTTCCTCTCCAGCGAGGCCGGCCGCACGCATCACTACGCCTATATGAAGACCGACCAGCCGCCGGACGTGCCGGCCTTCGCGCTGCTCAAGGACCGCATCGACGACGGGGTGATGCTGGGCCTCGTCAGCCGCGCGCGGCTGGCCGGCTTCGACGCCTATCTGCTGCCGCAGCCCGAGACCCTGCCGTTCGCGCGCTGGCGCGAGGACCTGCTGATCCGGCGCCCGTGACCCAGCCCCACCAACAATCGCCCGAGGCGCTGTTCCCGGACGAGTTCAAGCGTCCGACCCTCGGCATGGGCCCCTTCGAAGCCCCGGCCCTGCAGCGCAACCTCGACATCGTGCGCGCGGCCCCTGCTGGCCACCAGATGGACTGGAGCCGCTGGTTCGGCGCGGGCGAGGCCTTCACCCTGACGCTGAGCGGCCGCGAGGCGATCGGCTTCGCGCTGGACGATCTGGCGCTGCCCCGCGACGCCGAGGTGTTGATCGTCACCACCACCGGCGGGCCCTACATCAGCGCCTGCGTGACCGAGACCATCGAGGCGCGCTGCCGCTGGTCGCGCACGCCGGGCCCGGCCACCCGCGCCATCCTGGTGATCCACGAGTTCGGCTTCCCCGCCGCGCTGCCGCCGGAGCTGACGGCGATGGGCCTGCCGATCATCGAGGACGTCGCCTACGCCCTGGGCAGTCAGACGCCGGATGGCCGCGTCGGGCGGATGGGCGACTACATCGTCTACAGCTTCCCGAAATCCATGCCGCTGTCCTTCGGCGGCCTGCTGAAGTCGCCGCGGCCGGTGGCCGGTGTCGGGACCCTGAGCGACCAGGCGCGCCGCGAGCTGCCGATCCTGGTGGACCACTACATGGGCGGCATCGAGGCGGCCTACGCCCGCCGCCGCGAGCTCTATGGTCTCTACACGGAGCGCTTCGCCGACGTCGGGTTCTCGCCCCTCCTGCGGCTCGAACCCGGGATCGTGCCGCACGCCTTCATCATCGCCCTGCCCGACCAGGCGCGCGCCACGGCGATGAAGCCACGGCTGCACGAGGTCGGCGTCATCTCCAGCGTCTACTACGGCGGCGGCGGCTATTTCCTGCCGAACCACCAGGAGCTGTCGGACGCGGCGGTGGAATACATCGTCGCGAACTTCGCGGCCGTCCACGAGGCCACCGCCTAACCGATCGCCTCGCGCACCGCCGCGGCCACCGCCTCGACGTCCGCCGCCGGCAGGCCCGGCCAGAACGGCAGCGACAGCACCTCGTCGGCCAGGCGCTCGGCCAGCGGGAACCTACCGGCCTTGAAGCCCAGGTCGGCGAAGGCCGCCTGCCGATGGCAGGCGATGGGATAGTGGATCAGGGTCTCGACGCCGGCGGCCTTCAACTTCGCCTGCAGGGCGTCGCGCGCCTGCGTGCGGACCACATAGAGGTGGTGAACAGGCTCGGCCCAGTTGGCCTGGGCCGGCAGGGTCAGCCCAGGGATGTCGGCCAGGGCGCGGCCATAGTCCGCCGCCAGCGCCTGCCGCGCTGCGTTGCTGGCGTCCAGCCGCGCCAGGCGCGCACGCAGGAAGGCGGCCTGCAGCTCGTCGAGCCGCGAGTTCACCCCGGCGATCTCGTGGCGGTACTTCTCGCGCGAGCCGTAGTTACGCAGCATCCGCAGCCGCTCGGCCAGCGCCGCGTCGTCGGTGGTCACGCAACCGGCGTCGCCGAGGGCGCCCAGGTTCTTGGTCGGGTAGAAGCTGAAGGCGGTGGCGTGGGCGAGACTGCCCGTGCGCCGGCCGCGATAGCGCGCGCCCTGGCTCTGGGCGGCGTCCTCCAGCATGAACAGGCCGTGCTTGTCGGCCAGCGCCAGGATGGGGTCCATGTCCACCGGATGGCCGTAGAGCGAGACCGGGATGATCGCCTTGGTGCGCGGCGTGATCGCCGCCTCGACCGCGCCCGCGTCGATCACATAGGTCCGCTTGTCCGGCTCGACCGGCACGACCGTCGCGCCCGCCTGCGCCACCGCCAGCCAGGTGGCCGCGAAGGTGTGGCTGGGCACGATCACCTCGTCCCCCGCGCCGATTCCCGCCGCACGAAGGGCCAGCACCAGGGCGTCCAGGCCGTTGCCGACGCCCACGGCATGGCCCACGCCGCAATAGGCCGCGAACTCCGCCTCGAAGGCCTCCAGCTCCGGGCCCAGGATCACCCAGCCGCTGTCGGCCACCCGCGCCCAGGCGGCGTCCAGCTCGGCCCGCAGGCCGGGATCGGAGAGCCCCAGGTCGAGGAACTTGATCACGCGTTGGGGTTCCCAGCCGGCTGGTTCCAAGGCCGCGACGCCAGGAAGTCGTCCATCTCGCGGTAGTAGTCGGCCTCGTCGTAGCGCAGCGACGCCAGCACCACGCAGAAGGCGCCGGACGAGAAGTTCTCGATCTCCCGCCAGATGCCGGGGCCGATGAAGAGGCCGCGGTTCGGCCGGTTCAGGGTCACCGTCTCCCAGGTCCGCCCGTCGAACAGCTTGACGTCGAAGCTGCCGGAGATCGGCAGCACGAGCTGCTGCAGTTCCTTGTGCGCGTGGCCGGCCCGCACCGAGCCGGAGGGCACGTCATAGAGGTAGTAGACGCGCGCGATGTCGAAGGGCACGTGCACCCCGCCCTCGACGAAGGACAGGTTGCCGCGGCGTTCGGGGATCACCGGCAGGTCGATGAACTGGGCGAGCGATGTCGTCATGGGCGGCGAACCTAGGACGATTGGCCAGTCGCCGCCAAGGCGGGCCTAACGGCTCCGCGCCGTCCGGGTGTCCGTATAGGGCGAACCGTCCTTGTGGCTGTATTCGGTCGCGCCGTCCTTCAGCATCAGGTCGATGTCGGGATAGTCGCAGCCGTCCTCGTCCGGCCGCCGCGAACCCACCTCCAGGATCACCGCCTCGCGGTCCGAACGGTTCTGCAGGTGGTGGCCATTGGGCTGGCCGGCCGGGAAGCCCGCGCAGTCGCCGGCGACCAGGACCTGTTCGCCCTCGTCGGTGACCAGCACCACCTCGCCTTCCAGCACCCAGACGAACTCGTCCTCAGCCGTGTGCCAGTGGCGCTGGCTGGACCAGACGCCGGGCGCCAGCCGCTGCAGGTTCACCCCGAACTGCGTCAACCCCGCCGCGTCGCCCAGCTTCCAGCGCTTGCGGTCCAGGCAGGGGGCGTCATAGGGCGGCGGATAGCCCGCGCCGAAACGGGTGGGCGCGCTTTCGATGTCGATCTTGGGCATGGGCGGGTTCCGGTTTAGGACGGGCTCCTCAAATAGAGCCGCGCTGCGCCGGAGACGAGCTTGATCGACGCGATCAACCTGACGAAAGAGCTGATCCGCCGCCCGTCGGTGACGCCCGCCGACGCCGGCGCCATGGACATCGTCGAGACGACGCTGAGCGGCCTGGGTTTCGCCTGCCGGCGCATGAAGTTCGGTGAGATCGAGAACCTCTATGCCCGCTACGGGACCGCGGGGCCGAACCTCTGCTTCGCCGGCCACACCGACGTGGTGCCGGTGGGCGACGAGACGGCGTGGACCTCCGGCGCCTTCGACGCCGCCGAGCGCGACGGCGTGCTGATCGGGCGCGGCGCCGTGGACATGAAATCGGCCATCGCCGCCTTCGCCGCGGCGTCCGCCGAAGCCATCGCCGCCGGGACGGTGAAGGGCTCGCTCAGCTTCCTGATCACCGGCGACGAGGAGGGCGTGGCCACCCACGGCACCAAGATGGTGGTCGAGGCCCTGGACCTGGAGGACGAGGTCATCACCCACTGCGTGGTGGGCGAGCCGACGTCGTCCGAGGCCTTCGGCGACATGATCAAGGTCGGCCGCCGGGGCTCGATCAACGTCGACATCACGGTCACCGGCGTGCAGGGCCACGTGGCCTATCCGCACCGCGCGGCCAACCCCGTGCCGGTTCTGCTGCGCCTGCTCTTGCGCCTGCAGGAGCGCCGGCTGGACGACGGCTATCCCGAATTCCAGCCGTCGAACCTCGAGATCACCCGGATCGACGTGCCCAACACCGCGACCAACGTCATCCCCGGCGTGGCGACGGCGAAGCTCAACATCCGCTTTAACCCCAATCACACCGGCGAAGACCTCGCCCGCTGGATCGAAGGCGAGGCGGAGGCGGAAGGCCACGGCTTCCAGGGTGCGATCGCCGTCGTCCCGCAGATCAGCGGCGAGGCCTTCCTGACCGAGCCCGGCCCCTTCACGGACCTGGTGGCCGCCGCCGTGCGCGACGTGGCCGGCCGCGACCCGGAGCTGTCCACCACCGGCGGCACGTCGGACGCCCGCTTCATCCGCGCCCTGTGCCCCGTGGTCGAACTCGGCCTGGTCGGCAAGACCATGCACCAGGTCGACGAAGGCGCGCCGGTCGACGAGATCAGGAAGCTGCAGGCGGTCTACGGCCGCCTGATCGCGCGCTATTTCGAGGCGTTCGGGGAAGCGTGATCCTTCTCCCCTTGCGGGAGAAGGTGGCCTGCGGAGCAGGTCGGATGAGGGGTGGACAGCCCTATCCGCTACTGGCCGCCGAGAGCGCGGCGAAACCCCTCATCCGTCAGGCCTCTGCCTGACACCTTCTCCCGCAAGGGGAGAAGGATCACTCGTAGCTCACCCCGGTCAGGTACAGCCCGTCCGACGGCGCGACCTGCCCACAGCGGGTCCGGTCGGCGGCCTCGAGCGCGGCTCTCAGGTCCGCGGCGCTCCAGCGGCCCAGGCCCACCTCGGCCAGCGAGCCGGTCATCGAGCGAACCTGCCGGTGCAGGAACGAGCGGGCCTCGAACACCAGCACCACCTCCTCGCCGACGCGCTCCACGGTCGCCACGTCCAGCGTCTTCACCGGCGACTTCGCCTGGCAGGCCGCGTCGCGGAAGGTGGTGAAGTCATGCTGGCCGACCAGGGCCTGGGCGGCGGCCTGCATCGCCTGCGCGTCGAGTTCGTCGCGGATGTGCCAGACGTGGCCGCGCTCCAGTCCGGGCGGGCTATGCCGGTTGAGGATGCGGTAGCGATAGCGCCGCTCGGTCGCCGAGAACCGCGCGTGCCAGCCTTCTGGCGCGACCTCAGCCTCCAGCACCACGATGGGTTCGCCCCGCAGGTGGGCGTTCAGCGCGTTGCGCACCGTTTCCGCAGGCCAGGTCTTCTCCAGGTCGATCCCGATCACCTGGCCGGTCGCATGGACGCCGGTGTCGGTGCGGCCCGCGGCGGCGACGCGAATCTCCTGGCCGCAGAAGGCCTTGATCGCCCGCTCCAGCGAGCCCTGCACCGTCGGCTGGTCGGCCTGGGCCTGGAAGCCGTTGTAGGGGCCGCCGTCGTACTCGATGGTGAGCTTGTAGCGCGGCATCAGCCGAACGTGGTCCCGGCCGGGACCGGCGTGCCCCGCAGGAACATCTCGGCGTCCTGGGGCCCCTTGCCCTCGCGCTGCACGCGCAGCAGCCGCACCGCGCCCGCGCCGGTCCCCACCAGCAGGGCGTCGTCGAGGGTCACGCCGGCCGGGCCATCGTGGTCTTCGAAGGCGCAGAGCAGCACCTTCACCCGCACCGGCCCCTTGTCGGTCGGCAGCAGGAACCAGGCGCCCGGGAACGGCGACAGGCCGCGGATCTTCGGGTCCAGCTCGCGGCCCGGCTTCGTCCAGTCGATGCGCGCCTCCTTGGGCCGGATTTTCTTGGCGTAGGTGACGCCCTCCTCGCTCTGCGGCGTCTCCACGGCCGTCCCCGCGGCGATGTCGGTCAAGGTCCGGGCCAGCAGTTCGGCGCCCACCGCCGCCATACGGTCGTGCACCGTGCCCGCCGTGTCGAGCGGGCCGATCCGCAGGGTCTCGCTGGCCAGCACCGGCCCTTCGTCCAGGCCTTCGGTCAGGCGCATCACCTCGACGCCGGTCAGCGGGTCGCCGGCCATCACCGCCCGCTGGATCGGCGCCGCGCCGCGCCAACGCGGCAGCAGCGAGCCGTGCAGGTTGAACGAGCCCAGGCGCGGCGCATCCAGCACGGCCGCGGGCAGGATCTGGCCGAAGGCCACCACGCAGGCGGCGTCGAGGTCGAGCGCCTGGAAGGCGGCGATCTCGTCGGGATCGCGCATGGAGGCGGGCGTGCGGACCATCAGGCCCTGCTCCAGGGCGAAGGCGTGCACCGGCGAGGGCTTCAGCTCATGGCCCCGGCCGCGCGGCGACGGCGGCTGGGAATAGACGCAGGCGATCTCGTGCTCGGCGCCGGCCACGATCCGGCGCAGCGCGGCCAGGGCGAAGTCGGGGGTTCCCAGGAAGGCGATCCGCATGGGCGTCCTCTAGCCTTCGCGCGCGGCAAACGGAACCTCGGGCACAGCTTGGCCGTTGCTTGGCGGACCCGAAGGAGGAAGCCTCAAATGCGTGTCTCCCGCACCCTGGCGGCCGTCGCGGCGCTCAGCGCCTGCCTGGCCGTCGCCGCCTGCTCCAAGTCCACCCAGGACAAGACCGGCCAGGACCTCAAGGCCGTGGGCGCCGACACCGCCCAGGCGGCAAAGGACGTGGCCAATGCGCCGGCCGCCAAGGAGCTGGGCTCCGACATCAAGCAGGGCACGAAGGAAGCCGCCGACAAGACCGCCGAGGCCACCAAGGAAGCCGCCGCCAAGCTGAAGAGCGGCGCGGATCAGGCCGGGGAAAAGCTGAAGAGCGGCGCCCAGCAGGCCGCCGACAAGACCAAGGACGCGGTCGACAACGCCAAGCACTAAGCACCAGTGTCATCCCGGAAGCCGCATAGCGGCTATCCGGGACCCATAGACTCCGCGCAGCCGAACGGAACGCGGAGTCGCCGCGATCCCTTCCGCATTTCGGAGGTTATGGGTCCCGGATATGGCTTCGCCATTCCGGGATGACACGCCTTGTGAAGATCAGGCCGCCTTGGCCTGCTTCTTGACCTTCTTCACCGCCTGCTCGCGCTTCAGGCGCGACAGGTGGTCGATGAACAGCACGCCCTGCAGGTGGTCCATCTCGTGCTGGATGCAGACGGCGAACAGGCCCTCGGCGTCCTCTTCGACGGTCTCGCCCTGGTAGTTCATGTAGCGCAGCTTCACCCGCGCCGGGCGCTCGACCTCGTCATAGATCTCCGGGATCGACAGGCAGCCCTCTTCATAGGGCGCGGTCTCTTCGGACGCCCAGAGGATCTCGGGGTTCACGAAATAGCGCGGCGCCTTGGGCTCGTCCTTGCCCGCGATGTCCATGACGATGACGCGCTTCGGCACGCCGATCTGGATCGCGGCCAGGCCGATGCCGGGCGCGTCGTACATCGTCTCCAGCATGTCATCCATCAGCGCGCGCAGCGCGTCGTCGACCTTGTCGACGGTCTGGGACACCTGCTTCAGGCGCGGGTCGGGAACGATCAGGATCTCGCGAAGGGCCATGGGCGCGAGTTAGGGGCCCAATACCCGACCGTCAAGGTGGGCGATTGTCTCAGCGGTGGTCTCAGGCCTCTTCGCCCTTCACCAGGCGCACCTGGGGCGGCGGCTCCGGCGACAGCTTGCTGAGTGGGCGCACCGCGGTGTCGAGCGGCTCCAGCGGCTCGACCTTGCGGCCCTCGTGGTCGACCTTCAGTTCCTCGAAGCGCTTGGCCTGGGTGAGCACCTGGGTCTCGAGACTGCCCACGAACTGGTTGTAGCGGGAAACCGCCGCCTCCAGCGCCTTGCCCACCGAGCCCGCGTGGCCGCCCATCACTGCGATGCGCTTGTAGAG
This sequence comes from Pseudomonadota bacterium, assembly GCA_018241625.1. GTDB lineage: Bacteria > Pseudomonadota > Alphaproteobacteria > Caulobacterales > Caulobacteraceae > Phenylobacterium. The sequence continues at coordinate 8,203 of JAFEDM010000468.1, forward strand.
CTCGCGACCGTGCTCGACGATCTTCTGGGCGTTGGCGGCCTGCTCCTCCACCCGCCAGCCGTAGGCGACGGCCTTGCACAGCGCGAACAGGGTCGTGGGCGTGACGATCACCACCCGGCGGTCCATGGCCTCGCCCATCAGGTCCGGCGCGCGGTCCAGGGCGGCGGCCAGCGCCGAATCCAGCGGCACGAACATGGCCACGAAGTCCGGCGAGTTGGCGAACTGGTCCCAATAGGCCTTGGCCGACAGGCCGGCGACATGGCCCTTGACGCTTTGCACGTGGCGCATCCCGGCGGCCTCGCGCGCGGCGTCCTCGGCGGCGTCCTGCAGTTCCAGGAAGGCGTTCAGCGAGCACTTGGCATCAATGACGAATACGCCACCTCCAGGAAGCCGGACGGTGACGTCCGGCCGGCGGCGGCCCTCCTCGGTGTCGGTCGAGGTCTGCTCCTCGAAGTCGTAGCGGTGCGACAGGCCGGCGGCCTCCAGAACGTTTCGCAGGGTCTGCTCGCCCCAGCGGCCCTGCACGCCGGCGCCCCGGCGCAGCGCCGCCGACAGCTTCCGCGCCTCGTCCTGGGTGGCGACCGAGGCGGCCAGCAGCTGGGCGATCTGCTCCTTCAGTCCGCCGGTTTCCTCGGCGCGGACCTTCTCGACCGCCGCCACATGCTCCTGGAACTTCTGCAGGCTCTCGGCGACCGGCTTCAGCTGGGCCTCCAGCTGCGCCTGGGCCAGGCGCTCGCGGCCGACCACCGCCTCCTCGTTGCGCTTCAGGATCGCCTCGGCCACCCCGGTCGCCGACTGGGTCACCTGCACCTTCAGGAGCTCGCCCTGCTCCTGCAGCGCCGCGACCTTGGCCTCGGCCTGCACCGCCCGGTCGCGCTGCCGCAGCGCCCAGACGACGGCCCCCGCGGTCACGGCGGCGAGCACAACGGCGGCGATCATGAAGATGTTCATGCTGCGTTCTTAGCGCAGCCGGCGAGTCGCGCCTAGGCCGGCCGTCTCGCCCGCATGGCCTGGGCGATGGTGCCGTCGTCCAGCCAGTCCAGCTCGCCGCCCACGGGCACGCCGCGCGCCAGCATGGTCACCGAGACGCCGGAGGGGCCCAGGCGGTCGGCCAGGTAGTGGGCCGTGGTCTGGCCGTCGACCGTGGCCGGCAGGGCCAGGATCACCTCGCGCGCCACGCCGTCGGAGGCGCGGGCCACCAGGCCGCCGACCCGCAGCGCCTCGGGCCCCACGCCGTCCAGGGCCGACAACAGCCCGCCCAGCACGTGATAGCGGCCGCGGAAGGCGCCGGCCCGCTCCATGGCCCAGAGCGCGCCCACCTCCTCGACCACGCAGATGAGCGCGCCGTCGCGGGTCGCGTCGGCGCAGATCGCGCAGGGGTCCTGGGTGTCCAGCGACCCGCAGGTCGAGCAGACCTTCACTCGCGCCGCCGCCTCGCTGAGCGCCTCCGACAGGGGCAGCAAGAGTTGGTCGCGCCGCTTCAGCAGCGCCAACGCCGCGCGCCGGGCCGAGCGCTGGCCGAGGCCGGGCAGCTTGGCGAGCAGGGAGATCAGCCGCTCGATCTCGGGTCCGGCGGATTGGGCCATGCCTAGGAGGTGGGGACCCGCGTGGCCTGGGTGAAGACCACCACCCAGCGCCCCTCGCGCTTGGCCCAGACGTCCATGAACCGCAGGCGTGCGGAGAACGGCTTGCCGCCGTCCGTGCCGGAAAGCGTCGCCACGCCGCCCAGCAGGGCCGTGTCGCCGATCACCTTCTCCAGCGGCTCTTCCACGTGGAACGGGTTCATGTGGAACCCAGGCGCCACGGAATCGGCGATGAAGCTCGCCTTGTCCTGCGCCTGGCCACCGGAATTGAAGAGCCTGTAGTCCGGCGCCAACAGGCGTTCGAGCGCGGCCTTGTCGCTGTTCATCTGCGCCTGGTCATAGGTCTCGGCCGCGGCGGCCAGGTCGGCGGGCAGACCCGGATGGGCGGCGTGAGCGCTGGAGGTTATGAACAGGGCGCCAAGGACGGCGATCGCGAGCCGCCGCATCAGAGCTTCGGCATACCGGGCATGCCGGCCAGCGGCCCGGCCGCCTTCTGCATCAGCTCGGAGGAGCGGGCGTCCAGCTGGCGCTTGGCGTCGGCGTGGGCGGCGGTGACCAGGTCGCCCACCATGTCGGCCTCGCCCTTGACCATCAGGCTGTCGTCGATGTCCACGCGCACCAACTGGCCGGTGCCGCGGAGGGTCACCTTCACCATGCCGTCGCCGGCCTGGCCCAAGAGGGTCAGGTTCTCCAGCTCCTTCTGGGCCTGCTCCAGTTTGCCCTGCATCTGCTGGGCCTGCTTCATCAGGGCGCCGAAGTCTTTCAAGGGCTCAGTCCTCGCTGTTCTCGTCGTCGTCGCCGGCCTCGACCGGCGGCGCGGTCTCGGGCGCGGCTTCCGGCTGGGCAATGGTGCGGATGCCCAGGATCTCGGTCCCGGGGAAGGTCTTCATCACCGCCAGCACGAAGGGGTCCTGCTCGACCTCGGCGCGCACTTCGCGCTGTTCGCGCTTCTGCCTTTCCCACAGGCTCTCGGCGCCGCCGCCGCCCTGGGCGGCGATCAGCCAGCGCTGACCCGTCCAGTCCTTCAGCCGCATCACCAGCTGCTGGGCCAGATTGGCCGGCGCGCCGGGCGCGGCCTCGTATTCGATGGCGCCCGGCCGGAAGCTGATCGGCCGGACGAACCGTTCGACGTTCATCTTCAGCGCGATGTCGCGCTTGGCGTCGATCAGTTTCAGGAAGTCCTCGAAAGTCTCGAGCTTGGCGACGGGCTCGGAAGACGCCTTCGCCTGCGGCGCCGCTAACCCGCGCGCCACTGTCGTCCCGCCGCCGGAAGCGACCGCGCCGCCGCCACCGCCCGACGGCCCGCCGCCACCAGCCGGCCCCGGCGCGCCGGTGGGCTCGCCGGCCTGCAGCCGCTTCAGCGCCTCCTCCGGCCCCGGCAGGTCGGCGGCGTAGGCCAGGCGGATGATCGCCATGTCGGCCGCCGCCGCGGCGTCCGGCGCGCGCCGCACCTCGTCATAGGCCTTCAGCATCAGCTGCCAGAGCCGCGACAGCGTCCCGGCCGACACCGAAGCGCCCACCGCGGCGAGCCGCCCGGCCTGCTCCTTCGGCATCACCAGCGCCTGCGGCCCGACCGCCTTGGCGACCGAGGCGCCGTGGCAGTGGTCCATCAGGTCCAGCATCACCTGGTCGGGGCTGGCGCCAAAGCCATAGAGGGTGCGGAAGGTCTCGATGGCCGGCCCCGCCTCGCCCTTCATGATCTGTTCGAACAGGCCGATGGTCTGGGCGCGGTCGGCCAGGCCCAGCATGTCGCGGATCGAGGCGGCGGTGACGGTTTCGCCGGGCTCGGCCTGGACGATGGCCTGGTCGAGCATCGACTGGGCGTCGCGCACCGAGCCCTCGGCGGCGCGGGCGATCAGCATCAGCCCGTCGGCCTCGACGCGCGCGCCCTCGGCCTCGGTGATCATCTCCAGGTTCTTGACGATGACCTCGGGCTCGACCCGGCGCAGGTCGAAGCGCTGGGTGCGCGACAGGATGGTCACCGGCACCTTGCGGATCTCGGTGGTGGCGAAGATGAACTTGGCGTGCGGCGGCGGCTCTTCCAGCGTCTTCAACAGGGCGTTGAACGACTGGGTCGAGAGCATGTGCACTTCGTCGATGATGTAGACCTTGTAGCGCGCCGAGACGGGCGCATAGCGCACCCCGTCCAACAGCTCGCGCATCTCGTCCACCTTGGTGCGGCTGGCGGCGTCCAGCTCCAGCACGTCCAGGTGGCGGCCCTCGATGATCGCCCGGCAGTTCACGCCTTCGACGGAGAGATCCAGCGACGGCTCGTGCACCGTGTCGCTCTCGTAGTTCAGGGCGCGGGCCAACAGGCGCGCCGTCGTGGTCTTGCCCACCCCGCGAACGCCGGTGAGCATGAAGGCGTGGGCGATCCGCTTGGTGGCGAAGGCGTTGCGGAGCGTCCGCACCATCGCTTCCTGGCCGTAGAGGTCGTCGAAGGTCTTGGGCCGGTATTTCCGCGCGATGACGGTATAGGCCGCAGAGCCCTCCGCCGGCTCCGGCGGCGGGGCGCCGCCGAACATGTCGATCGAAGGCGGCCCGTCCTCGAGCCCGTCGTCAGCCGGCAGGCTGTGATCCTCGTCGGCCATCGCAGACATTTAGGGGGACGACACTTCCACGGCAAAGCGGAAAGCCGGAAGGAGCCTC
>JAFEDM010000469.1 GCA_018241625.1 Pseudomonadota bacterium
CATCGACGTGGAGATGGTCCACGACGTGCGCCACATCCGCATGAACGCCCAGCACGGCCCCTCGAACGTCAAGCTGTGGATGGGCGACAGCGTCGGGCACTGGGAAGGCGACACCCTGGTGGTCGAGACGATCAACATGCGCCCGGAGCAGGGCCTGCGCGGCGGCGGCGGCGGCAATGTGAAGGTGACCGAGCGTTTCCGCCGGATCAGCCCGGACTCGCTTTCCTACAAGTTCACCGTGGAGGACCCCGGCTTCGCGGCGCCCTACAGCGGCGAGGTGCAGATGCGCCAGACCAAGGGGCAGGTCTATGAATACGCCTGCCACGAAGGGAACTACGCCCTCACCGGCATGCTGGCCGGCGCCCGTAGCGAGGAGAAGCGGGCCGCCGCGGCCGGGGCGAAGAGCGGCGGGAAGTAGGTTCCGGGGCCCCGGCGTGCTTCAGGCGGGGACGGCTTCGGCGATCCCCGCCGGCGCGGGCTCCCCGTGCGCCTCGGCGATGCGCGCCTGGAACCAGGCGACGCCGCGCTCGTGCTTCGGCGACAGAACGCCGCCGCGATAGACGCCGGCGGACAGGTTGCGCTGCACCTCCTCGCAGACCTGCTTGTCCTGCGCCGTCACCCGGTCGGACGCCTCGAACATCTGCGCCAGCTCGGCGGCGCGGGCGGGGTCGAAGAAATAGAAGTAGTCGAGCCGCGTCTCCTCCGGCCCCACGGCGGTCATGCGCTCGATCATGTAGCCGTGGCGATAGGTGTTGATCGCCAGGTTGGGCCACAGCCAGGCCCAGGTGCCCGCATAGACGCTGGCGTTGCGCGGCGGCGCGGCCTGGAAGATCACCTGGCCCTCGATCTCCACCCGATAGTCGGCCACCACCACGTCGGCGTCGAACTCCGGATGCACCATCGGCAGGTGGTAGCCCTCCAGATAGTTCTCCACATAGGTCTTCCAGTTGCAGGCCAGCCGGTGGCTGCGGCGCTCGGTGAGCGGGAAGTGGGGGAAGGGCGGCTCGTCCGCCAGCGGCGACAACACGTCGGCCAGGGGCGAGGCCTCGAGGTCGAGGTTGACGAAGACCAGGCCGCGCCAGGTCTCCACACGGATCGGGAACAGGCCCAATTCGCGAGGGTCGAACCCGTCGGCGACGCCGAAGTCGGTGGCGCTGCGCAGCCGCCCGTCGAGGCTGTAGCGCCAGCCGTGGTAGCGGCAGACGAAGTGCTCGCCGCAGTGGCCCGCGCCATCGGCCACCAGCAACCCGGCGCGATGCCGACAGACGTTGTGGAACCCGGCCAGAGCGCCCGCGGAATTGCGCACCACCACCACGGGCGCGCCGCCGACGGTCTCGGCGATGTAGTCGCCGGGGTTCGGGGCCATGCTGTCGTGGCCGACGAACTGCCAGGATCGGCGCAACACCTGCGCGCGGTCGGTCCTGAGCGCGGCCTCGCCGCTGTAGAGATCGACCCGCAGCATCACGCCTCCACACCTTTTGGAGCGGCGAGAGTAGCGGCGAGGCGGCCGGAGATACAGCCGGCGCGGTCTCGCTCGACCCGGGCGTGGCGCGGGTTGGGGATTTGACGACTTCGCACTTGAGGGCGATCCTGGCTGAACGACGTTCAGGAAGGCGACGCCATGGCCGACGGCAACATCACCAAGGACGCCATGTACGGGGCGGTGGCTCCGGACGACTTCGAGTCCATGCTGACGCTGGACCGTTATGGCCAGCGGTCTACGGCCTTCGACAAGATCATCAGTGCGACCCACGACCACTTCTGGGATCCGCTCGACAAGAAATACATCGACTTCGACGAGCCCTTCGACCTCGAGAACGAGGCGATGATGCTGGAGGAGACCCAGCCGCTCTTCCGCCTGCCCTATGTCGACCAGACGCTGAGCGACCCGAAGCAGCGGGTGGCCTTCATCAACTACCTGCAGCTGCGCAACTTCTCCTCGATCCTGCATGGAGAGCAGGGCGCGCTGAACCTGTCGGCCAGCCTGTGCCACGTGCTCTACGACCAGGGCGCCCAGGAGTACGCCGCCAACCAGACCCGCGAGGAGGCCCGTCACGTCACCGCCTTCGCGAAATATGTGAAGTCGCGCTGGGGCCGGCCCACCGAATGCGGGGCGGCGCTGAAGAGCCTGCTGATCGAGATCATCGAGGCGCCGGAGGTCTACAAGAAGATCGTCGGCATGCAGATGCTGGTGGAAGGCCTGGCCATGGGCGCCTTCGCCCACGGCTTCAAACACAACCGCGATCCGGTGGCCAAGAAGCTGTTCCAGCTGGTGATGACCGACGAGGCTTTCCACCACAAGTTCGGGAAAATCTGGGCCGACCGGACGATCCCCAAGCTCACCGAAGCGGAGCGCAACCAGGTCGAAGACTGGACGGCCCACTGCGCGCAGAAGCTGATCTTCGACCGCGGGGACCCGCGCGAGATGGCCGAGATCTTTGGCCGCTTCGGCATGGATCCGGAGCGGGTGATCGAAGACATCATCCAACGGCGCAAGGAGCGCGACCCTCACCGCAAGTTCAAGGGCGACACCAACGTCTTCCGCGTCCTGATCAAGACCCTGCTGAACGCCGGGCTGATCACCGAGCGCACGCGGAGCTTCTACGGCGCCTACGTCGACCTCGATGAACTAGCCGGCGAAGGTGAACGGATGGTCGGCGACGACATCGCCGAGGACGGCATCCGCTACCTCCAGGCGATCAACTTCCAGGACGGCGCCAGGAAGCGTTCTTTGGCCGTCTCCATCGCCGCGGAATGATTTCGCCACGGAACGGCAAGGCTCCGCCCTCAAAAGGACGGGTTTCCGTTGCGTCCTTATGCAGCGCCCGCGGGACCCCCGCGGGCGTTTCAATTGTCGCCGGAGACCGGTAAGACCCGCCGCATGTTGAAGCGTTTGACCGTGATCCTGGCCGCCTTGGCTTTCGTGGTGTCCGCCGCGCCCGCCAGCGCCGACGCCCAGACCCAGCCCGTCGCCCATATCGACGCCGCCAAGATGATGGGCCGCTGGTATGAGGTCGCCCGGATCCCGAACATGATCCAGCGCGGCTGCCAGGCTGGCATGTCGGAATGGAACCGCGTCTCCGACGGCTTCGCGGTGATCCAGACCTGCCACAAGGGCAGCCCCACCGGGCCGCTGTCGGAGTGGAAGGCCCATGCCCGGGTCGTCGACCCGGTCTCCAACGCCAAGTTCAAGATGACCTTCTTCGGCGGCCTGGTGTCCCAGGAATACTGGGTGCTGGACCATCACGACGACGAGGGCTGGCTGATCCTGGGCACCCACGATGGCAAGTATCTGTGGCTGATGTCGCAGAAGCCCACCCTGCCGGATGCGGTGCGCGTGCAGGCCATCGCGCGCATCAAGCAGCTTGGCTTCGACGTCGGGCGCCTTGAGTTCCCGCTGCCCGGCCGCGGCTGAGGCTCTTGCCTCCGGAACGTAGCCGGAACATTCTGCCGCGATGGATGCGCCCATCGCCCCTTTGGCCTCTCGTCCCGAGACGACCGCCGCGGTCACGCGCGGTGCGGCGCGCCTGCTGACCGCCCTGGGTTATGCCCCGCTGGCCGAGGTGACCCTGCCCAATGGCCGACGCGCCGACCTGATGGCCCTTGGCCGCCGGGGCGAGATCTTCATCGTCGAGGTGAAATCGGGGCTGGAGGACTTCCGGACCGACTTCAAGTGGCATGAATACGGGCCCTATTGCGACGCCTTCGCCTTCGCCGTGGCCCCGGAGTTCCCGCGTGAGATCCTCCCCGAAGAGCCGGGTCTCATCGTCGCCGACGGCTTTGGCGGAGCGGTGCTTCGCGAGCCCGCGGTGACCGCGCTGGCCGGCGCGCGGCGCAAGGCGCTCACCCTGGCCTTCGGCCGGCTGGCGGCGCTGCGGGCCGCAGGCGTGCCGGCGGTGGTGCTGGAATAGTCAGACCGGCCGCGTGAGGGTCTTGAGCGCGCCCATGTGACGGCGGGAAACCGCGATCTCCGCGCCGGTGGACAGCACCACCGCGCCGCGGCCGCCAGCGTGGCGGATGCGCACGATGCGGTCGGCGCGCACCAGGCTGGAGCGGTGGATGCGCAGGAACAGCTTGGGGTCCAGCCGCTCGGCCAGCGATCCGATCGACAGCCGCACCAGGAAGCTGCGCGACCCGGCATGGATGCGCACATAGTCCCGCTCGGCCGCCACCCAGTCGATGGCCGCCACCGGCAGGCTGGTGCGTCCGCCCCGTTCCTGGATCCAGATCTCGCGCTCGAAGCCGGTGTCCGGCGGGGTCGCGACCGCCGGGAGAGCGCCGCTGCGCAGGTTGCGCAGGATCTCCTCCAGCTCGTGGGTGCGCTCCGCCGCGGCCTTTTCCGCCAGCGCCTCGCGGGCGCGGCCCAGCGCCTGCGCCAGGCGCGCGGGCTCCACGGGCTTCAGCAGATAATCGAAGGCGGCGCGGTCGAAGGCGTCCAGGGCGAAGCGGTCGAAGGCGGTGACGAAGATCACGATCGGCGCGCCGTTGTCCCCGTTCCCGCCCTTGGCGCGGCTGGCCTTCACGGCGTCCAGCACCTCGAGCCCCGTCAGGCCCGGCATCTTGATGTCCAGCAGCACTACGTCGGGCGACAGCTCGGCGATCAGCCGCTGGGCCACCGCCCCGTCGGCCGCCGCGCCCGCCAGCTCGATCCCCGGCTGTTCGCGCAGCAGAATCTCGAGGCGCCGCCGCGCCAGGGGCTCGTCATCGACGATCAGCACCTTCACGCGCCACGCTCCAGCCGCTCCAGCGGCAGCTCGATCGTCGCGGCGAATCCGCCGCCCTCGCGCGGGCCGCAGGCCAGCACGCCCGCCTCGCCATAGAGCACCTGCAGCCGCCGGCGCACGTTCTCCAGGCCCACGCCCAGGGCGGCGGCCGGTGTCTGGGCGATGTCGGGGACGGCGTCATCCCGAACAGTGAGCATCAGGGCGCCGTCCAGCGCCTGCGCCTTGATCTCGATGGTCACCGGCCGGGTGGTCCGCGCGACGCCGTACTTGACGGCGTTCTCGATCAGCGGCTGCAGGATCAGGCCGGGGACCAGGGCATCGCCCAGGCTCATCGGCGCGGTCTCGCGGAACACCAGCCGGTCGCCGAACCGCTCCTGTTCGATGGCCAGGTACTGCCGCTGGACCGTGAGCTCGTCGGCGAGCGCGATCTTGTCGCTGGGGGCCTTTTCCAGCGAGGCGCGCAGGAAGTTGGACAGCGACAGCACCATGCGTTCGGCGCGTTCGACGTCCTTCTGCAGGATGAGCGAAGAAAGCGCGTTCAGGGTGTTGAACAGGAAATGCGGGTTGATCTGGTTGCGGAGCATCTGGTTCTGGCTCTCCGCCGCCAGGGCCTGGGCCTCGACCAGCCGCAGGCTCTGCTGGCGCGCCTCGCTGTCGTAGCTCAGCGCCAGGACGATCGCGCACCAGGCGATGAACGACCAGATCATCACCGAGCCGTTGTAGGCCCAGGAGAGCGCGACCTCGTTCCAGCCTTCGTCCATCGGGCCCACCGGCCAGAGGATGTAGAAGATCAGGTGGTTGATGAGCGTCCAGCCGACCACGCCAGCCAGGGACAGGCCCGCCGACAACAGGAAGCGGCGCGTCCACGACCAGGCGCCGGTGGCCAGCAGCACCCGCTGGATCAACATGCACAGGCCGACGCAGATCAGGGTGACGACGGCGCGGCGCGCGCCCAGGCCGAGCAGCTTGGCCAGCGGCGTGCCCATGCCCAGCGAACGGACCGAGGTGCCGACGTAGGTGATCCCCCAGACCGCCAGATTGGCGGCCAGGTAGCGATCGAACAGCGGATGACGCTCGGCGGCGGTGGTGTCCGCCGACCGTGCGGTCAAGCGATGGCGGGCCTCGGCCTGGCCCGGTGATGCATCCAAGGCGGCGATCCCCGCGCCAATGATCCAGCCCCGACCCTAGGCCAGGATGCGGCCCCGCGCGACGCCGTTCGTCGTGCGAATCCAGCCGCTTGCAGCAGCGGTTACAGTTGGGCTCATCGGTTGCAGCCTTCATCGAATACGGCGTGATCGCCGCCGCCCGTGGCCGGAAGCTCCGGCGGTGAGGAACACTCAGGGTGCGGTCATGACGCTGTGCGGCCAGATCTCCATCGAACTCGTCGTCGGCGATTTCGTCGAGGCGGCGGATCACCAGCGGCGGATCGAGGCGCTGATGGCCCACATCCAGCAGGTCTATCCGCAGGCCACGCTGAACATGCGCGAGCGGCGCGAACGCCGCGCGCTCGGCCTCGCCGCCGCCCCGCATCGCGCCGCGGCGCTCACCGCCTATCGGGAGGCCTGACCATGAGGAGCCGAAACAGCCTGCTTCAGGCCCTGCACCTGATGAAGGGATTGGACCCGCGGGTGAGCGTCAACGAGGTGATCGCCTTCCTCTACGCCGCCGAGAACGAAGGCCTGACGGTGCAGGACATGGCCTATCTGGGCGGCCTCTCCCAATCGACGGCCTCACGCAGCCTGCGCGCCTTGGGGCCGGCCGACTCGCCCTGGTCACAGGCTCCGGCCCTGGGCCTGGTGGAGGCGTTCCTGAACCCCGACGACGCGCGCAGCCATGTGATCCAGCTGTCGGCCAAGGGCCGGGAGGTTCGCGATCGCCTGGATTTCATCATCCGCCAGGCCGTGCAGATCGCGCCCGACCGGATGACCCGGGCCGCTTAGCTCCTATTGGCATAGGCGCGGCTGACCTTCTTCGGCGCCACCTGGGCCCAGGCCTCCAGCACCAGGCCCGGAACCTCCTCAGCGTCGAGCGCCTCGAGGTCCACCCAACTCCAGCGAAGGGCGCCGGCGACCATCGGGCTGAAGATGTCCGGGCGCGCCTCGAACAACAGCTCCTGGTGATGGCGCTCCAGCTTCATCACCACGCGCTCGCGGTACATCTGCACGAAGCCCTTCGTGCCGACCCGGAAGGCGCGCTCGCCCATGTGGTCGTATTCGCTGGCCATCGGCAGGCCTTGCGCGGCGGCGCGGACGTCGTCCCAGGTCGCCATGTCCGTCGGCGCGGGCCTAGCGCGGCGCGCGCTTGGCCAAAATCCGCTGCAGCGTCCGGCGGTGCATGTTCAGGCGGCGCGCCGTCTCCGAGACGTTGTGATTGCACAGCTCGTAGATGCGCTGGATATGCTCCCAGCGCACCCGGTCGGCGCTCATCGGATTTTCCGGCGGCGCGGGCGCGGTGTCGCCCTTGGCCAGCAGGGCGCGGACCACGTCGTCGGCGTCGGCGGGCTTGGAGAGGTAGTCCACGGCGCCGGCCTTCACCGCCTGGACGGCGGTGGCGATGTTGCCGTAGCCGGTCAGCATGATGATCTTGGCGTCGGGGCGGGCGTCGCGCAGCGCCTCCACCACCTTCAGTCCGGTGCCGTCCTCCAGCCGCATGTCGAGCACGGCGTAGGCCGGCGCGGCGGCCTTCACCGCGGCGATGGCTTCGGAGACGGAGCCCACCAGGGTCGGTTCGAAGCCGCGCTGTTCGAGCGCGCGGCCAAGGCGGGTGCGCAGCGGCGCGTCGTCGTCGAGGACGAGAAGGCTGCGGTCCGACAGGGCGGCGACGTCGGCGGAAAGGTCGGTCATGCGGTGATCCCCACTATGGGTCCCCTTACTCTGACGTATGCGGCATCCTGTCGCAGGTCATAACCCTAGGGCAAGCCGGAACTCGCGGAACGGGAATCGGTTCACAGGTCGGGCGCCTCGATCTTAGCGCGCGGCCAGCGAGCTGAAACCACCGCGCCGCGCGGTCGGCCGTTCTGGAAAGTCACGACAGCCCCGGTTCGTTCCAGGAGCGTCTTGGAGATGAAGAAGCCCAGCCCCATGCCGATGTGGCCGGTGCGCGAGCCTTCGGCGCCCGGACGGCTGGTCACATAGGGCTCACCCAGCTTCGCCAGGATCTCCGGCGCGAAGCCCGGACCATCGTCGCGCACCTCCATGGAGATGGTGTCGGCGTCGAAGCGGGCGGACAGCAGGATTTCCGACTGCGCGAAGTCGACGGCGTTCTCTACGAAGGAGGTCAGGGCATGGCTGATCTCCGGCAGGCGGCGGATGTCCGGGGTCTTCATACCCTTGGCGCCTGTGACGATGGCCTCGACGCGCACGCCCTTCACGCCGGCATGCGGCTCGATCACCTCCTGCACCAGCTGGCGCAGCGACACGCGCTCATGCACCTCGTCGGAGGCGGCGTCGGGGGTTTCGGTCAGCCGGCGCAGGATTTCCCGGCAGCGCTCGGCCTGGGAAACCAGCAGCTCGGCGTCCTCCTTGACCTGCGGGGTCGGCGCCTCGCGGCCCATCTCCTTGGCGACGATGGAGATGGTGGCGAGCGGCGTGCCGAGCTCATGGGCGGCGGCGGCGGCCAGCGCGCCCAGGGCCGACAGCCGCTGCTCGCGCGCCAGCACCGCCTGGGTGACGTCCAGCGCCAGCGCCATGCGCGCCGATTCCACCGCCGCCTGCCGCACATAGCCGGCGGTCAGCGCGATGCCGGCTAGGTTGGCGACGGCCGCCCCGATCCGGAAGCTCATCGGGATCGCGACATCGACGCCGGCGGCGTGCGGCAAGGGCAGGGATACGAAGGCCAGGACCAGCGAGGTCACGCCCGCCAGGGCGCCCAGGATCACCACCGGCCGCAGCTGCAGGGTCGCCGCCGCCAGGGTGACCGGCGCGATCAGGATCAGCATGAACGGGTTGGCCGCCCCGCCGGTCAGGAAGACCAGGGCGCTGACCTGCAGGATGTCGACGGAGAGCTGGGCGGCGGCCTCCCGGTCGCCGAACACCCGCTGGCCGGGCGAGGCCAGGCCCGTGAGCAGGTTCACCCAGGCGCTCGCCGCGGTCACCGCGAAGGCCAGCGAATAGGGTAGCGACAGGCGCAACGCCAGCGCGGTCAGCAGCAGGACGGCCTCGCCCGCCACCACCAGCCAGCGCAGGGTGACCAGGGTGCGGACCCGCAGGCGCCCGCGGTGCACCGCCCCGGCCGTCCAGTCCTCGCCGTCGGGGAGCACGCCGGCGGCGGCGGCCTTGCGCGCCTCGGCCAGGGTGGCGTCGTCGGCGGGATGCTGCGCGGGTCCGCCTTGCGTCGCCCCGTCGCCGGCCCTATCGAGACCGGGGGTCGGCTGGCCTGGCGATGTCCGGGACTTGGCCATGGGCGGTCAGGATTGCGCGACAGCGAAGCCCTGGCGAGCCCCAAAGCGTTGGAAGGAGCAGGAACGGCGCATGAGTCGGACCGTCTGGGCCATCCTGGCCATCCTCGCCGTCGCGTTCGCCGCCATCACCGGATTGGCCGTGCGGCGGGGCTTGTTGGGCCCCGAAGGCCAAAGCGCGGCGATCGGCGGGCCGTTCCATCTGGTCGACCAGACCGGCAAGCCCACCGACCAGTCGGTGTTGAAGGGCAAGTGGAACGCGGTCTTCTTCGGCTACACCTACTGTCCGGAGGCCTGTCCCACGACCTTGCTGGCGCTGGGCCAGACCGAGAAGCTCCTGGGAGCCAAGGCGGCGGATTTCCAGACGGTCTACATTTCGGTCGATCCGAAACGCGATACGCCCAAGGTGATCGCCAACTACCTCTCCAACACCAGCTTCCCGCGCCATGTGGTGGGGCTGACCGGCGACGACGCGCAGGTCGCCGCGGCCGCCAAGGCCTATAAGGTCTACTACCAGAAGGTCGGCGAGGCCGCGCAGGACTACCAGGTCAACCATTCGACCATCACCTACCTGATGAGCCCGAACGGCGGTTTCGTCTGCGTCATCCCCTATGGCGAGACGCCCGAGCAGATGGCCGGCCAGATCCAGGCGGCCATGAAGCAGGGGCCGCACGCGACCTCCTGCCGCGCCTGACCGGTCACAGGCTGAACTTTGGGTATGGACCCGATTAACCGATCAAGTGTTATGCTGCGACGCACAAGGGCCGATGAGGCCTTTAAGGGTGGCGCATGCTCTACGCTCTCTACGAAGCCGGCTTCTACGCCTCGACGCCATTTCGCGCTGCAGCGCGATTGACGCGGGATTTCTGGTCCTCGCCGCTAAATCCGGCGCGGGATTCGGAGCTCGGCCGCACGCTCTACGCCAACGCCGACCTGTTCGCGAACCTCACCCGGCGCTACGGCAGGCCGGCCTGGGGCATCGACACCGTCGAGATCGACGGCCATCCGGTCCGGGTGCGCCCGACCGAGGAATGGTCGAGCCCCTGGTGCAAGCTCACCCACTTCACCCGCGACATGGCCGACATGCGCCGCGCCGGCCGGCGCACCCGCGAGCCCGCCGTGCTGATCGTGGCGCCGCTCAGCGGCCACTACGCCACCCTGCTGCGCGGCACGGTCGAGGCCTTCCTGCAGGACCATGAGGTCTACATCACCGAGTGGACCAACGCCCGCGAAGTGCCGGTGATGGAGGGCCGTTTCGACTTCCACGACTACATCGACCACATCCGCGAGATGCTGCGCGTGCTGGGCCCGCGCCCGCACGTGGTGGCCGTCTGCCAGCCCGGTCCGCCGGTGCTGGCCGCCGCGGCGCTGATGGCCGAGGACGGCGAGGAGTGCCGCCCGGGCTCGATGACCTTCATGGGCTCGCCGATCGACGCGCGCCTGTCGCCGACAGTGACCAACAAGCTGGCCGAGGAACGGCCGTTCACCTGGTTCCAGACCCACATGATCGACACCGTGCCGCTGCCCTATCCGGGCGCGGGCCGGCGCGTCTATCCGGGCTTCGTCCAGCTCGCCAGCTTCATGTCTATGAACCTCGAAAAGCACCAGGAGGCGCACCAGCGCTACCTGCGCCAGCTGATGGAGGGCGACGGCGACGGCGCCGAGCAGCACCTGAAGTTCTATGACGAGTATCTCTCGGTGCTCGACCTGACCGAGGAGTTCTACCTCCAGACGGTCGACGTGGTCTTCCAGCGCTACCTGCTGCCCAAGGGCGAGCTGGAGCATCGCGGCCGTCTCGTCAGGCCGGAGCTGATCACCGATATCCGCCTGCTGACCGTCGAGGGCGAGAACGACGACATCTCCGGCATCGGCCAGACCCAGGCGGCGCACGACCTCTGCAAGGCCCTGCCGGCGGAGCTGAAGCACGACTACGTCCAGCCGCGCGTCGGCC
>JAFEDM010000046.1 GCA_018241625.1 Pseudomonadota bacterium
CCCGCACCCTCATCGACGCCGGCTTCACCCTCGAGCGCGTCCTGCCCGTAGACCAGTTCCTCTGGTCCCCGCACATCGAGCTGGTCGGGGTGTTCTCGCGCTAGCCCTTCCCGGGCCGCAGGAAGGTCACCCGAACAGGTCCATCTGCCCGCCGGCCTTGGGCGGGACCCTGAACAGCCCGAGGTCCAGAGGGGGCAGCTTGCCGTCCAGGCCGTAGCGGGCCTTGGCGGCGCGGAAGCGCTTGGCGTTGAGCGCGGCGAGGGGGCCTTCGCCCTTCATGCGCTTGCCCCACTGGCTGTCGTAGGTCTTGCCGCCGCGCATCTGGCGCAGCAGGGACATGACCCTGGTCGCGCGATCGGGATGGTCGGTGTTCAGCCATTCGTGGAACAGGTCGGCGATCTCCAGCGGCAGGCGCAGGGTGACGTAGCCCGCCCCGACCGCGCCGGCCTGGGCGGCGCGGTCCAGCACCGCCTCCATCTCGTGGTCGTTCAGGCCGGGAATGCAGGGGGCGAACATGACCACGGTCGGCACGCCGGCCTCCGCCAGCCTGCGGATGCTTTCGATGCGCTTTTCCGGCGTCGCGGCGCGCGGCTCCATGGACCGCGCCAGCTTGCGGTCCAGCGTGGTCACCGACACGGCGGCGCGCACCAGGTTCTTCGCCGCCATGGGCGCCATCAGGTCGATGTCGCGCTGGATCAGCGCCGACTTGGTGATGATCGAGAAGGGGTGGTCGAAGCGGCTCAGCACCTCGATCACCCCGCGGGTGATCCGCAGGCTCCGCTCCTGCGGCTGGTAGGGATCGGTGTTGCCGCCGATGTGGATGACCTCGGGGACGTAGCGCGGCTTGGAAAGCTCGGCCTCCAGCAGCCGGGCCGCCTGCGGCTTGGCGAACAGCCTGGTCTCGAAGTCCAGGCCCGGCGACAGGCCCATGTAGGCGTGGGCCGGCCGCGCGTAGCAGTAGATGCAGCCATGCTCGCAGCCGCGATAGGGATTGATCGAGGCGGAGAAGCCGACGTCGGGGCTGTCGTTGCGCGTGATGATCACCTTGGCCTTCTCGGCGGTCACCGTGGTGGTGATCTGCCGGGGCTCGCCGTCCTCCTCCGTCCAACCGTCCTCGAAGGCCTCCCGCGTCTCCTTCTCGAAGCGGCCGGAGGCGTTGCTGCGCGCGCCGCGTCCGCGCACCACCTGGATCTGACTGGTGAACCCATCCATCCCGGCAGGCTAGCGTCAGGATGGGAACAAAACAAGAACTTAACGCTATAGGCCGGCTTCAGGCCCGGATAGGGCCAGCGGACCTTGCGGATCTTGCCGAGGCCGGAGTTGGTCACCCACACGTCACGCATGTCGGCGCCGCCGAAGGCGAGGTTGGTGGTCATCGGGTCGTCGAACTGGATGAATTCGGTCTCGCCCACGGGGTCGATGATCGAGATGCCGCCGACGATCAGGGTGCAGACGCAGACCCTGTTGTCAGCCAGCACCTTCAGGCTGTCG
>JAFEDM010000470.1 GCA_018241625.1 Pseudomonadota bacterium
CGATCTCATCGATGAAGATGATGCAGGGCGCGTTCTTCTTGGCGTTCTCGAACATGTCACGCACACGCGCCGCGCCCACGCCGACGAACATCTCGACGAAGTCGGAGCCCGAGATGGTGAAGAAGGGCACGCCCGCCTCACCCGCGATGGCGCGGGCCAGCAGGGTCTTGCCGGTGCCGGGCGGGCCGATCAGCAGGGCGCCCTTCGGGATCTTGCCGCCCAGGCGCTGGAACTTCTGGGGGTCCTTCAGGAAGTCGACGATCTCGACGACCTCCTCCTTGGCCTCTTCCACGCCGGCCACGTCCTCGAAGGTGACGCGGTTCTTGTTCTCGGTCAGCAGCCGGGCCTTGGACTTGCCGAAGCCCATGGCGCCGCGGGCGCCGCCCTGCATCTGGCGCATGAAGAATATCCAGACGCCGATCAGCAGCAGGACCGGCAGGACCTGGAACAAGAGGCTCATGATCGTCGGCTGGCCCTGCGGCTTCACCGAGATGTTGACGCCCTGGGTCTCCAGGCGGCGCACGACGTCGTCCTGGTTGTTGGGCGTGGTCGTCGTGAAGGACTTGTTGGCGTTGTCGGTGATCAGCACCTTGGGACCGCTGATCTCAGCGGTCTTCACCTGGCCGGCGTTAATCTTGCTCAGCATCTGCGAGTAGGTGATCTCGCTGGCCGTCGCGGACTTGGAGCCGCCACCGGTGACCATCGAATAGAGTCCGATCAGGACCACGACGATGACGCCCCAAATGGCCAGATTGCGAAGGTTCATCGGTAAGGACCGCCTCAGGAAGGGCTTGGGCTAGGGACCCCTAAAATAGGAGCCTCGGGCCCGTTTCACCAGTTGAGCGGGCGACGCGCGACCGAACACCGCGCTTTCAACCCGTACGCACCCCCAAATACGAAGGGCCGCGCCCCTAAAGACGCGGCCCCCAGATAGGCATGAATTCAATGAACTAAGCGCTACCGAGCGCCGAATTCATAGGATCAGCGGCCGGCCGGCTTCTTCGGCGCGGCGATCAGGCCTTCGCGCTGGGCGCGCTTGCGGGCCAGCTTGCGGGCGCGGCGGACGGCCTCGGCCTTCTGGCGGGCGCGCTTTTCCGACGGCTTTTCGTAGTGGACGTGCCGCTTCATCTCGCGGAACGAGCCCTCGCGCTGCATCTTCTTCTTCAGCGCCTTCAGGGCCTGATCGACGTTGTTGTCGCGGACGAAAATCTGAACCAGAGGACTCTCTCCTGTTGACCGTTTCCCCGCCCGGCCCCCTGGCTCCCTAGCGTTGGGGGCGGCGGCGAGCGGATCAAAAGAAATGCGCCCCGAAGGCGGGGCCTACGGGACTGAGCGCGGCGAGATAGCAGAACGGACCTGCGATGTCCACGCCGCCGGACTCGGTTTTTGAAGGGTTTTCTCTTGCGGCGGAAGCTGGCGTAAGGTGGGCCATGGCCGCTTCCCAAACCCGTAGAGGGACCACCGCCGAGGCCCCGGACTGGGCCGAGACCACCGAGCAGCAGGTGCTGGACGCGGCCCTGAAGCTGGTCGCCGACGAGGGCTGGACGTCACGGCTGGCGACGCGGGCCGGCGCGGCCTGCGGCCTGTCGGCCAGCGAGACGGAGCTTCTGCTGCCGCATGGGCCGGCCGATCTGGCGGCGCTGTTCGTGCGGCGGCACGACCGGCAGGCGCTGGCGGCGCTGTCGAAGGTGGATCCCAAGACGCTGAAGATCCGCGAGCGCATCGCCCGCGGCGTCGAGGCGCGCCTGGAGGCCGCGGCCGCCGACGCGGTCGCCAGCCTGCGCTGCGCCGGCTACCTCGCCCTGCCGCCGAACATCGCCCTGGGGACCCGCCTGGCCTGGGCCAGCGCCGACATGATCTGGCGCTGGGCCGGCGACACGGCCACCGACGAGAACCACTATTCCAAGCGCGCCCTGCTGGCCGGCATCCTGGTTCCCGCCCTCTCGCTGCGGCTGACCGCCGGCCGCGAGGCGGCCCTGGCCTTCACCGACCGGCGCATCGAGAACGTCATGGCCTTCGAGAAGTGGAAGGCGACCACGAAGCTGAAGCCGTCGAAGTTCCTCGACGAGGCCGCCCAGGCGCTGGGGAAGATGCGCTACTCGTGATCCTTCTCCCCTTGCGGGAGAAGGTGGCCGCGTAGCGGTCGGATGAGGGTTGGATGGCCCCATCCGCTCCGCACGACTGAGAGCCCGGCAAGACCCCTCATCCGTCGGTCATCCGACCGACACCTTCTCCCGCAAGGGGAGAAGGAGATCTAAAGCGGCTTCACCCGGTTGACGTGGCCCATCTTGCGGCCGGGCTTGGCGTCGCGCTTGCCGTAGAGGTGGATGCGGGTCTCGGGCTCGGCGGCGAACCTGGGCCAGGCGTCGACCTCGTCGCCCAGGAGGTTCAGCATCTCCACCTGGGCGATGGCCTGGGTGGGGCCAAGCGGCCAGCCGGCGACGGCGCGGATGTGCTGCTCGAACTGGTCGACCTCGCAGCCGTCCTGGGTCCAGTGGCCGCTGTTGTGCACCCGCGGCGCGAACTCGTTGACCAGCAGCCGGCCGTCGGCGAGCTCGAACAGCTCGATGCCGATCACGCCCACATAGTCCAGGCCGCCCAGCACGCGCGCGGCGATCCGCTCGGCCTGTTCGCTCAGCGCCTGGTCGGCGCGGGCCGGCGCGATGGAGCGGCGCAGGATGCCGCCCTCATGGTGGTTTTCGGCCAGCGGATAGACTGCGGTCTCGCCGTCGCGGCCGCGCGCGGCGATCACCGACAGCTCGCGCACGAAGTCGCAGGCCGCCTCCACGATCACCGGGACGCCGCCCAGGGCCGCGAAGGCGGCTGCGGCGTCGGCCAGATGCTCGACCCAGCGCTGGCCCTTGCCGTCGTAGCCTTCGCGCCGGGTCTTCATCAGGGCCGGGACGCCGATGGCCGCGACCGCCTGGGCCGCCTCCTCGGCGGTCGAGGCCGGGGCGAAGGCGACGGTCGGCGCGCCGTGGGCGTTCAGGAAGGTCTTCTCCTCGAAACGGTCCTGGGCCACGGCCAGGGCTTTGGGGCCCGGCGCGACCTCGACGCCCCGCGCCGCCAGCCAAGCCACCGAGGCGGCCGGCACATTCTCGAACTCGTAGGTGACGACGCCCGTCGCGGCGGCCAGCTCCGCCAGCGCCGCCTCGTCGTCATAGGCCCCGACGATCAGCTTGGCGGCGACCCGGCCGGCCGGGCTGTCGGCCTCGCGCTCCAGCACCGCCACGTCGAAGCCCAGGCGCGAGGCCGCCTCGATCAGCATGCGGCCGAGCTGGCCGCCGCCCAGGACGCCGATGGTGGAGCCGGGCGCTAGGGGGAAGTCGGTCACGCGTCCTCGACGGTTTCAGGGATGCTGTCGGTCTGGCGCGCGGTGAAGGCCTCGAGCCGCTTGGCCACTGCGTCGTCGGACAGGGCCAGGATCTTGGCCGCCATCAGGCCGGCGTTCTTGGCGCCCGCCTCGCCGATGGCCAGGGTGCCCACCGGGATGCCGGCCGGCATCTGGACGATGGAGAGCAGGCTATCCATGCCCTTCAGCGCCTTGCTCTCGATCGGCACGCCCAGCACCGGCAGCTCGGTCAGCGAGGCGGTCATGCCCGGTAGGTGGGCGGCCCCGCCGGCCGCGGCGATGATCACCTTGAAGCCGGCCGCCTTGGCGCCCTTGGCGAAGCTGTACATCCGGTCGGGCGTGCGGTGGGCCGAGACCACCTTGGCCTCATAGGCCACGCCCAGGCCGTCCAGCATCTCGGCCGCGTGCTTCAGGATGGGCCAGTCCGAGCGGCTGCCCATGATGATGGCGACGGGCGCTGACGCGGCGCTCATGTGGAGGATGCCCTTCCCTAGAAGGGCGCGGAGTATAGGCGCCGACTTTGCAGGGGCAACCGAGGACGGCTAGATTCCCGTTAACGATTATGGCGTCCGCGATTCCACCCCCGAACCGGGCAAGCCCGGGACAGGATTGAACGATGAAGATCACCGGCGCCCGCAACGAGCCCTTCTCGGCCATGCGACGACGCGCGCTCGTCCAGGCGGGCGCGCAGCTTCCCTCCGCGACCCCCGTCGATAGCGCCGCCTTCCTCGGCGTCTCGGAGGTCGAGATGACCCCGGCCGTGAAGGCCGCCCTGCAGGCCCTGCTCTCGGAGATCGACGACCTGCGCGGCGAGGTGGGCCGCCTGAAGAGCCGGCTGGAAGAGGCCGAGGACCTGGCCGACCGCGACGCCCTGACCCCGCTGCTCAACCGCCGCGCCTTCGTGCGCGAGCTGGGCCGCATCAAGACCTTCGCCCAGCGCTACGGCTCGCCGGCCAGCCTGGTCTACATCGACCTCGACGACCTGAAGGGCGTCAACGACCGCCTGGGCCACGCCGCCGGCGACGCGGCCCTGAAGGCGGTGGCCGAGCGGCTGTTGGGGCAGGTGCGCGAGAGCGACATCGTCGGGCGCATGGGCGGCGACGAATTCGCGGTGATCCTGGTGCAGGCCGACCAGCAGACCGCCGAGGCCAAGGCCGCGTCCCTGGCCCGCGCCATCGAGGCCGAGCCGCTGAAGTTCGGCGAATGGTCGGCGCCGCTGCACATCTCCTGGGGTGTGCGCGAGATCACCGCCGAGGCCGAGCCCGAGACCCTGGTCCACGACGCCGACCAGGCGATGTTCGCCCGGAAGCGCGAGCGGCGCGCGTCCTAAAGCCCTTCTCCCCTTGTGGGAGAAGGTGTCGGCCGAAGGCTGACGGATGAGGGGGCTCGCTGACGTATCGGTGCGGGATGGCGGATAGGGCTATCCACCCCTCATCCGACCTGCTGCGCAGGCCACCTTCTCCCGCAAGGGGAGAAGGGTCCCTAAGCGATGATGTCCGGGTTGAGGAGGTCCTCGATGCGGGCCATCTCGTCCTTCAGGGCGAGTTTCTTGCGCTTCAGCCGCGCGATCAGCAGCATGTCCGGCAGGGGCAAGGACGAGATCGCCGTCACCGCCGCATCCAGGTCGGCGTGGTCCTGCCGCAGGTCGGTGAGGCGGGCGTGAAGGGTGTCTTCGTCATCGAGCATCGGCGCAGCGATCCTAACCCAGGGCCGCCGCCAGCGCAGCCAGGGCGTCGTCGTCGGCCGGCGGGCCCCAGGCCTGCGACGCGGCCTTGAGCGCCTGAAGGGCCGGCGCGGCGCCGGGGCCGCTGGCGAGGTCTTCCAGGGTTTCCATCAGCACGCGCTCGGCGCGAAGCTCGACCGCCTTCACATCTTCGCGCAGCTCGTGGCGCGCGCCCTCGTCGACGCCATCGAAGGACGGCTTCAGGGCGCGGCGGATGGCCCGCAGCGGCGTCACCGCCAGGCCGTCCCAGCGGCGCGCCAGGTCGGCGGCGCGGGCCAGCAGCTGCGCATCGGCGGTCTCGGCCCAGACCGCCCAGAGCAGCAGCGGGGTGTTCTGGCCGTGGTCGTCCTGCAGCGCGAGGCAGGCCTCGGGCACGCCCGGCCGCGCATAGGCCTCCAGCGTCCAGTCCCACAGCCCCATGCGCTCAGACCTCCGTCAGGCCGTCGGCGACCGGGCCCCCAAGAGGTCCGACGTCTTCGCCCCAGCGCCTAACCGGAGTCCATGACAGTCCGAAGAGGTCGAGGGCGCGGCCCACCGACTGGTCGACCATCGCCTCGAGGCTGTCGGGCCGGGCATAGAAGGCCGGCATCGGCGGGGCGATGATCGCGCCCATCTCGGCCAGCCGGACCATGGTGCGCAGGTGGCCCAGGTGAAGCGGGCTCTCGCGCACCATCAGCACCAGCGGCCGGCGCTCCTTCAGGGTGACGTCGGCGGCGCGGCTGAGCAGGGACGAGGTCACGCCGGTGGCGATCTCGCTCATGGTGCGCACCGAGCAGGGCGCGACGATCATGCCGAGCGTGCGGAACGAGCCCGAGGCGATCGCCGCGCCGATGTCGCCGACCTTGTGGACCACCTCGGCCTTGGCGTTGAGCTCGGCGAGGGAAAGCCGGGTTTCCTGGGCCAGGGTCAGGGCCGCGGCCTTGCTGACCACCAGGTGGCTTTCGATGCCAAGCTCGCGGCAGGCGTCCAGCGCGCGCAGGCCATAGACGATCCCCGACGCGCCGGAGACGCCCACCACCAGCCTCTGCCGCTCATCCTTCGCCACTCAGCCCGCCTCCCTCATCTGGACAGAACCTCGTTCGGGGAGCCTTCGCCACGGCTCCGCCGTTGCAACCATATGTGATCTGACAGCCGCGCACAGCGGGTGTTCACTCTTCACTCCAACAGCAAGGAGGCCATCGGTCATGGCGTTGGAAGCCCGGATCCGCGAGCTCGGATCCCGTCACCAAGCCCTGGAAACGCAAATCCAGGACGAGTTGAGCAGACCCGCTTCGGACGACATCAAGCTTAAGGAACTCAAGCGCCAGAAGCTTAGGCTGAAGGAAGAGATGGAGGCCCTTCGAGGGCAGATACACTAGACCGCTGCCCGACTGGGCTTGGCTCAAGTCCAGCCGGACACGCAGGCGCGGCTCATCCGTTCAGGGCCTTCTCGCCGATCGTGGCAAACGACGCCGATCGGAAAGGGCCGTTCGCCACCGCCCCGGATGGGGAAGGACGGACCGTCTCCCAAGACGGCCAGGGTGGGGACATGCAGGCCAAGCGTCGAACCGGCGCCCAGACCGCATCCCCACCCGTTCCGGGCGGCTCAGTCCTCGTCGTGCTCGTCGTCGTGGTGCGCGAACACCGACTCCGCGGTCGGCTCTTCGTGCGCGTAGGCGGGCTCTTCGTCCTCCACCACGCCGGTCTCCGAGGCCGGCATCAGGGTCGGGCCTTCCGGCTCGACGATGCCCTTGCGCTTGTCGTCGCGCGCCTTCTTCTCGGCGGCCTTCTTGACCACCGCGTCCAGCTCGAGCTGGCTGGAGAGGCCCAGCGTCACCGGGTCCACCGGCTTGATGTTGGCCGAGTTCCAGTGCTGGCGGTTGCGCACCTGGTCGATGGTGGCCTTGGTGGTGCCCAGCAGCCGCGCGACCTGGCTGTCGGCCACCTCCGGGTGGTTGCGCAGGAACCAGGCGATGGCGTCCGGCCGGTCCTGGCGGCGCGACACCGGCGTGTAGCGCGGCGCCTTCTTCTGCGGCTTCAGGTATTCGGCGTGGCGGCTCTTCAGCGCCACCAGCTTGTGGTTCGGGTTCTTCTCGGCCGCGTCCAGCTCCTCGCGGCTGAGCTGACCGTTGGCGATCGGGTCGGCGCCGCGGATGTCGCGCGCCACCTCGCCGTCGGCGATGCCGCGCACCTCCAGCGGGTGCAGGCCGCAGAAGTCGGCGATCTGCTCGAAGGTGAGCGAGGTGTTGTCGACCAGCCAGACGGCGGTCGCCTTCGGCATCAGGATTTCGGTGCTCATGGGCTCGGTCTTCTTTGGTCTTTTCAGCCCTCTAGCGGGGCCTCGGAAATGAAGGCGCCCGGCCTTTCGGCCGGGCGGTGAGGCAAAATCTATAGGCGCTTCCCGCGACTTAGGAAACGGGATTATCGCGGCGGGGCTCCCGAGGGGGCATGCAAGAAAGTCGGCTAAGGGTGGAAAGCGGACCTATGGCCGCGCATAGAAATAGGTTCCGCAGTAGCCGGTGGCGCGGATACTGGTCGGCATCTGAGCGCCTGAGAACGTATCCATCTCAAGGCTCTTGCCGCCCCCGGATTGCAAGAGGACGATCCACCGCACGGGCTGCCCGCATCCGAACGTGTTGCCGTTGAGCAGCTGCGGGTCCATCGCCCGTGTCACAGCCATTACCCGGGCCGGAACTGGGCCGAGGTCCCCATCGAAGTCGCGCAAGTCCGCGGCGACT
>JAFEDM010000471.1 GCA_018241625.1 Pseudomonadota bacterium
TGGCAGGCCTTGCTGGTCTTATCGACGTTCTCGCGCAGGCACATGGCCGCCTCGCGGCCTTCCTGGCCGGGGCACAGCTTCTTGCTGTCCGCGGCGCAAGCCTTGTCGCGGGCGTCGCGCGCGGCCTGGACCTCGGGCGGGAAATTGCCCCCGAAGCCGCCACCGCCCTGGCCGCCGCCCTGGCCGCCACCGCCGCCGCCATTGCGGGCGGCCGCCACGGCGTCCTGGCAGGCCTTGCTGGCCTTGGACATGTTCTCGCGCAGACAGCGGAAGGAGGCCGGAGGCTGCTGGCCCTTGCAGAGCTTCTGCATGTCGGTGGCGCAGATCAGCATCGGGTTCTTGTCGCCCGGCAGGTTGACGCGCGCGCCTTCGGTCAGGCGGTCGCCGCCCTCGGTGATCACCCGCTCGCCGGGCATCACGCCCTGGGTCAGGCTGGTCATGGTCGGCGTCGCCGGGCCGCGGGTGACCGTGCGTTTCGTCACGGTCCGGTCGCGGTTGAGGATCCAGACGAAGTCGCCGTTCGGGCCGGTGCGCACGGCGGTGACCGGCACGACGATCACGTTGTGCAGGCTCTGCAGCGCCACGCGCACATTGACGAACTGGCTGGGGAACAGGGCGCCTTGAGCGTTGGGGAAGCGCGCCTTGGCCTTCACCGTGCCGGTGGTCGGATCGACCTGGTTGTCGAGGGTCGAGAAGACGCCGGTGTCCAGCACCACGGTTTTGGTGCGGTCATAGGCGGTGACCTGCAGCTTGTTGCGCTGCGCCTGCGCCTGCAGGTTCGGCACCGCGTCCTGGGCGACGGTGAACTCCACGTCGATGGGTGTGACCTCGGTCACCACCCCCAGGCCGGTCGCGCTGCCGGCGGAGATGAAGTTGCCGATGTCGATGGCGCGCAGGCCGATGCGGCCGGCCACCGGCGAAACCACCCGGCTGTAGCCCAGGTTGAGGCGCGCGGTGCCGACCGCGGCGCGGTCGGTGAGCACGGTGCCTTCGAGCTGCTTCACCAGGGCGGCCTGGGTGTCCACGTCCTGGCGGGCGATGGAGTCCTGGGCCAGCAGGGTCTGGTCGCGCTTCAGCAGGATCCGGGCGTTGTCGAGCTGGGCCTCGTCGCGGGTCATGGTGCCCTGGGCTTGCTCGAGCGCCATCTGGAAGGGCCGCGGATCGATCACAGCGAGCGCCTGGCCCTTCTTCACCAGCTGGCCTTCCTTGAACAGGATCTGGGTGATCACGCCGGAGACCTGCGGGGTCACGGTCACGGTCGCGGCCGGCGTCACCGTACCCAGGCCGTCGAGCGTGATCGGCACGTCGGAGACGATCGCCGTCGCGACGCCCACGGTCGTCGTCGGCCGGCGGCCGCCGCGGCCGTTGCCGAACCCGGCCGGCGCGCCGCCGTTCGGGCCGCCGCCCTTGGCGCCGTTCACCAGATGGACCGCGAACCAGATCAGGCCGCCCAGCGCCAGCAGGACGCCCAGGATGATCAGCATGCGCCGCATGGGATGACCCTGGCTTCTCGCCCAGAAGCCCGAGGCCGGTGCGCCGTTATCCATCATTCCTCCGAGGTCACCTGCGGACCGGCGCCCACCTTTTTCGCTTAAAGGGAGGGCGCAAGCTTCACCATAACGATCGCGCAGCGAACGTCGTTTCCCCGCCCATGAACGAGCGGAGAACGTTTGCCAAGCTAAGCCGCCTTACTAAGGCTTCCCCGTGACTGGCGTCTTTCCGGGCTCTTACCGAACCTTCCGGGTCTGCAATTGCGTGACCGCGCCGCAACGCAGGCATTATGCGGTCCTTATGCGCTATCGGGATTTCGGCGGAATCCGAGGATCGGCGACGGCGAAATGTGACTGAAATTTAATCGGTTGTATTGTGGCCCGGAGCGCCGCGGCAGTCGGCGCCGCACGGGAAACGCTGGGGCGAAAATCATGGGATCCTTCTGGAGGGCGGCCGCTTTGACCGCCGCCGTCACGGCGCTCGCGGGCGCGGCCTTCGGCCAGCCGCCGCCCGCCCCGCCGCCGGCCGGCGCGACGACCAATGCCCTGAACGGCCGCCAGGTGCAGGCCGCCGCCATGGCCAAGCAGGCCGCCCACGGCGAGGAGCTGTTCACGGCGCGCTGCAAGGGCTGCCACATGCCGCCGGTCGAGCATGCGCCCTCGCGCTCGGAGCTGGCCGCCCAGTTCCCGGACGTGATCATCGACGCGCTGAAGACCGGCAAGATGCAGGCCATGGCGTCCGGTCTCAGCGACGACGACATCGCCTCGATCGCCGTCTTCATCACCGGCCAGCCGCCGGACGCCAAGTTCGACGTCGCCGCCGAGGCGCAGGACAGGTGCCCGGCCTCCAACAGGTTCAATCCGGCCGGCCCATCTTGGAACGGCTGGAGCCCGGACAAGCAGAACACCCGCGTCGCGGCGTCGACCACGATCAACGCCGCCAACACGCCGAAGCTGGCGGTAAAGTGGGCCTTCGCCTACCAGGGCGGCCGCTATGGCCAGCCGACCATCGTCGGCAACCGGGTGTTCGTGACCAGCTCCTCGGGCCAGGTCTACGCCCTGGATAAGAACACCGGCTGCGTCGCCTGGTCCTACAAGGCCCGCGGACCGGTCCGCGTCACCGTCTCGGTGGGCAAGAACCCGAAGGCGCCGTCCGGCTGGGCCGCCTACTTCGGCGACATGAACCGCAACGAGGTCGCCGTCGACGCCACCACGGGCAAGGAGCTGTGGGTGGTCAACATCGATAGCGGCGGCCGCGGCATCCTCACCGGCGCCCCGGCGCTCTGGGGCAATGTGCTCTACGTGCCGCTGTCGTCCTTCGAGGAAGGCGTCGCGGGTCTGGCGGCCTATGAGTGCTGCAAGCAACGCGGCGCGGTGGCGGCGATCGACGTCGCCACCGGCAAGATGCTTTGGAAGAGCTACGCGATCCCGACCGCGCCGGCGCCCTTCCAGAAGAATTCCGTGGGGACCCAGATGTACGGCCCGGCGGGCGCGGCGATCTGGTCGTCGCCGACCATCGATCCCAAGCGCGGGGTGCTCTACGTCGCCACCGGCGACAGCTATACCAACGTCGAGGAGAAGTACTCCGACGCGGTCGAGGCCATGGACCTGAAGACCGGCAAGATCAGATGGGCGCACCAGATGACCGAGCTGGACCACTTCCTGGTCGGCTGTCCGCCGCAGCGCCCGGGCGTGAACTGCCCGACGCCCAACGGGCCGGACTTCGACTTCGGCTCCTCGCCGATCCTGAAGCACCTCAAGAGCGGCAAGGACGTGCTCTACGCCGGCCAGAAGTCGGGTCAGGTCTATGCGCTCAACCCCGACGACGGCTCGTTGATCTGGCAGACCCGCATCGGCAAGGGCAGCGCCCTGGGCGGCGTCGAATGGGGCATGTCGGCCGACAACGACAACCTCTACGTCGGCATCGCTGACCGCAGCCTGCCCTCGCTGTCGGCGCTGCGGCTCACCGACGGGGCGCTGGTCTGGCGCCATCGCCCGCCGGATCCGAAGTGCAGCTTCACCGGCCGCTGCGGCAACGGCTATTCCGGCCCGTCGACCGTCGCCAACGGCGTGGTCTTTGGGGTCAACCAGGACGGCCACATCCGCGCCTTCAAGGCCAAGACCGGCGAAATGATCTGGGACTACGACACCGCCGGGCGCCGTTACGACACCGTCAACGGGGTGAAGAACCAGCGCGGGGGCAACCTTGACGCCACGGGCATCACCTTCGCCGGCGGCATGGGCTTCGTGATGGCCGGCTTCAACGGCGCCTCCGGCTCCAGCGGGCCGGACAATGTGCTATTGGCCTTCTCGGTCGACGGGAAATGACCGGGGACGGCAGGTAGCAGCGGGGGCCGCGCATGGCTTACGAGGCGAAGACCAAGGCCACGGAGGTCAGCGTCGACGGCTTCCTCGCCGGCTCCGCCAAGCCGGAGGACGGCGCCGCCGTCTGCGCCTTGATGCGCAAGGTCAGCGGTGAGCCGCCCAGGATGTGGGGCCCCTCCATCGTCGGCTTCGGCGAGCGCGAGTACGACCTGGCCGGCGGCAAGAAGGGCCGCATGTGCGCCATCGGCTTCTCGCCGCGCAAGCCGGCGCTGGTGTTCTACCTGCGGCACGCCGACGGCTGGGACGAGCGTCTCGGCCGCCTCGGCAAGCACGACACCGGCAAGGGTTGCCTCTACATCAAGAAGCTGGCCGATGTGGATGTCGGCGTGCTCGAGGAACTGGTCTCCGCCGCCTGGAACGCGGTGGAGAAGGTCTAGGCGCGACGCCTAGCCCTTCGGCTGCTCGTTCATCGCCCAGGACACGCCGAAGGGATCCTTCAGCGCACCGTAGCGGGCGCCCCAGAACATCTTTTCCACCGGCATCACGACCTGGCAGCCGGCGTCGACGGCGCGCTTGAACCAGCTGTCGATGTCCTCGACCATCAGGGTCAGGCTGAAGGCCTGCGGCTCGACGTGCGGCATGCCCTGCTCCGGGAAGGGATCGTTCAGCATCAGCGAGCCGTCGTTGATGTAGAGATGGCAGTGGATCAGCCGCTTGCCGTCCGGATGGTGCAGGCGCGTGACCTCCTCGGCCGCGAACGCCTTCTGGTAGAAGGCCGAGGCGGCGTTGGCGTCGCTGACCTGCATGTAGGTGACGATCCCGCCCTTGGTCGGGGCCAGGGTGGCCGGGTCGAGGTTGGGCATGCTGTTCTCGCTCATGGCGATCTCCTGTTCATTCCGACCGCAGGACGAAGGTCGCTAGGCTTGGCCGACAACGCGTGCGAACTCTTTGCGCATGACTGCTCCGCTGACGCGCCGCGCCCTTTCCCAACTCGCCGCGGCTTTCGCCGTTTCCGCCGGCGCCGCCAAGGCCGCGACCTCCGACGGTGCCTATGAGGTCCTGCTGGAAAGCAACATCCGCGTGTCCATGCGCGACGGGGTGAAGCTCGCCACCGACGTCTATCGCCCAGCGCGCGGCGGCAAGCCGGTTCCCGGCCGCTTTCCTGCGATCATGGAGCGCACGCCCTACGGCCGGAACGTCACCAGCTTCCGCGACATCACCCAGGCCAATCCCAAGACGCCCAAAACCCGCGCCGAAGTCGCCGCCACCTATGTGCGCCAGGGCTATGTGGTGATCTTCCAGGACTGCCGCGGCCGCTACGATTCCGAGGGCGAGTTCGTCAAATATCTGAACGAAGGGAACGACGGCCTCGACACCTGCAAGTGGCTGGTGACCCAGCCCTGGAGCGACGGGCGGATCGGGACCATGGGCCTCTCCTACGCCGCCCATACCCAGGGCGCGCTGGCCTGCCTGAACCCGCCGGGGCTGAAGGCCATGGTGCTGGACTGCGGCGGCTTCGCCAACGCCTACACCGACGGCATCCGCCAGGGCGGCGCATTCGAGCTGAAGCAGGTCACCTGGGCCTACAACCTGGGCCTGGAGAGCCCGCAGGCGCAGCATGATCCGCGGCTGATGGCGGCTCTGAAGGGCGTGGACCTGAAGGCCTGGTTCGCCTCCATGCCGTGGAAGCCGGGGCATACGCCGCTGTCCCTGCTGCCCGACTATGAGGCCTATGTGCTCGACCAGTGGCGGCACGGGACCTTCGACGCCTATTGGAAGCAGGTCGGCATCTACGCCGAGGGCTTCTATCCGCAGTACGCCGACGCCGCGATGATCCACATGAGCGGCTGGTACGACGCCTATTCCCGCTCGACCGTCGACAACTATGTGGCCCTGTCGAAGCTGAAGACCGGGCCGATCCGCCTGATCATGGGGCCATGGACGCACGGCGCGCGCTCGACCACCTGGTCCGGCGACATCGAGTTCGGGCCGGACTCGACCTTGGATCACCTGGGCCATGGCGACCTCGATGCCCAGCGGCTGGCCTGGTACGACCGCCATCTGAAGGGGACGTCGAAGGCCGATCCCGACCCGCCGGTGCGGATCTTCGTCATGGGCGGCGGGACCGGAAGGAAGACCCCGGAGGGTCGGCTGATGCACGGCGGCCGCTGGCGCACGGAAACCGCCTGGCCGATCCCGGACGCAAAGCTGACCGCCTATCATCTGCACGCGGACGGGGTGCTCAGCCCGGCGACGCCCCAGGCCGGCGCCGAGCCGATCAGCTACGACTTCGATCCGGCCCACCCTGTGCCCAGCATCGGCGGGACCATCACCTCGGGCGAACCCCTGATGCG
The DNA here is from genome assembly GCA_018241625.1 of Pseudomonadota bacterium. Lineage (GTDB taxonomy): Bacteria > Pseudomonadota > Alphaproteobacteria > Caulobacterales > Caulobacteraceae > Phenylobacterium. Next base: position 6,170 of record JAFEDM010000471.1, read on the forward strand.
CGGCGGGGGCTACGACCAGCGCGAGGGACCCAGCGTCTACGGCTCGCGCCAGCCCTACCTGCCGCTCGAGGCGCGGCCCGACGTGCTGGTCTTCC
>JAFEDM010000472.1 GCA_018241625.1 Pseudomonadota bacterium
AAGCTGCGCACCTATGACGACAGCGCCTGGACCATGGGGATGATGGACCATGTGAAGGTGACGCCCAGCGCCGACCTCAAGGCGCTGCAGTTCGCGGCGGCGCCGGTGGACAAGGCCGTCGTCTCGGGCTCGATCGAGGCGGCGGGCGCGCCGGCCTATGCGGTGCTCGACCACGGCGCGATCACCCTGGCCACCCTGCGCTACCGGCTGAAAGGCCAGCCGATCCGGATCGCCGAGGCGGGCTTCAAGGCCGGCGTGGTGGATGTGCCCGCGGGCTCCTTCATCGTCGACGGCAAGGCCTATGAGGCGCTGAAGGCCGCGGTGGTCCCGCTGGGGCTGACGGCGGTGGCGCTGAAGGACAAGCCGACGGTCGCGACACACGAGGCGGCCAACCCGCGCGTGGCGGTCTATTCCACCTGGGGCTCGACCCAGAACGTGGGCTGGGTGCGCTATGCCTTCGACCAGTTCGAGACGCCCTACGACCTGATCTTCAAGGACGAGGTCCGGAAGGGCGGGCTGAAGGCCAAGTACGACGTGATCGTCGTGCCCAGCCAGGGCCGCTCGACCAAGAACCTGGTCTTCGATATCCCGATGACCGGCAAGCCGCTGCCCTACACCAAGACCGCGGAGTTCCCGACCCAGGGGGCCTATGGCTCATCGCCCGACATCCGCGGCGGCATGGGGCTGGAGGGCGTCACGGAGCTGCGCAAGTTCGTGGAGGCCGGCGGGACCCTGATCACGCTAGGCGATTCCAGCGCCCTGCCGGGCGAATACGGCATCGCCGGCGATGTGGAGGTGAGCCGCCCGGCGGCCGGCTTCTATGCGCCGGGGCCCATCGTCACCGCCAAGATCCTGAAGCCCGCGAACCCGATCTTCTACGGCTACACCGGGACCGAGACGACGGTGCGCTGGGCGTCCACTGCGCTGCTGTCTCTGCCGATCCGCGACCAGCAGGACGTGCTGATGAGCTTCCCGGGCGGCGACAAGGCGGTGCAGTCCGGCCTGATGAACGGGGCCAGCCAGATCAAGGACCGCCCGGCCATCGTCGACCTGCCGGTCGGCCAGGGCCAGGTGCTGATGTTCGCCACCAACCCGGTCTACCGCTGGCAGAACTTCGGCGAGTTCCGGATGCTCTACAATGCGCTGTTCTCCTACAAGACCCTGCGCGCGGGCCTGGGCGGCGCGCCGGTGATCCCGGACCCGAACGCCAAGGAAGACAAGGACGCGGACAAGAAGGACGAGGCGGAGAAGAAGGCGGAGGGGTGATCACCTCCATCCGCTCATCCCCGCGCAGGCGGGGATCGATGCAAACGTCCAAAGACAAGAGCGCCCCGGATCGAATCCGGGGCGCTCTCATCAACTCAGCCTGGATTCCCGCCTGCGCGGGAATGAGCGGATTTATGAGTCGACCAGGTGCTTTTCCATGGCCGCGGCCTTCATCGACTTCTGCAGCTTCTCGAAGGCGCGGACCTCGATCTGGCGGACGCGCTCGCGGCTGACGCCGTATTGCGAGGCGAGGTCTTCCAGGGTCGTGGGCTCGTCCTTCAGACGCCGTTCGGTCAGGATGTGGCGCTCACGGTCGGTGAGCTCCGTCATGGCCTCTTCGAGCAGGCTCATGCGGATGTTCTTCTCCTGGGTGTCGGCGATGACGCTCTCTTGGCTGGGCGTGTCGTCGTCGGCCAGCCAGTCCTGCCACTCGCTCTCGCCGTCGGCGCGCATCGGCGCGTTCAGCGAGGCGTCGCCGCCGGAAAGCCGACGGTTCATCGACACCACTTCCTCGTCCAGCACGCCCAGCTTGGTCGCGATGGTCGAGACCTGGTCGGGGCGCAGGTCGCCTTCCTGCAGGGCGGAGATCTCGGACTTCGCCTTGCGCAGGTTGAAGAACAGCTTCTTCTGCGCCGCGGTGGTGCCCATCTTCACGAGCGACCAGCTGCGCAGGATGTATTCCTGGATCGAGGCGCGGATCCACCACATGGCATAGGTCGCCAGGCGGAAACCCTTGTCCGGATCGAACTTCTTCACCGCCTGCATCAGGCCGACGTTGCCTTCGGAGATCACCTCGCCGATCGGCAGGCCATAGCCGCGGTAGCCCATGGCGATCTTGGCCACCAGACGCAGGTGGCTGGTGACGAGCCGATGGGCGGCTTCGGGATCCTGGTGTTCCTGCCAGCGCTTGGCGAGCATGAACTCCTCGTCCTTCGCCAGCATCGGGAACTTGCGGATATCAGACAGGTAACGGCTGAGGCCACCATCGGGCGACATCACAGCCAGGGCGCTTGCAGCGGCCATTCTAGTTTCCCCTTTTCCCGGAACTCTGAACCGGCGCCGAACTGGCGCGCGAGGTCCATCGCCCCCCTTGGTTCCTTAGATAGGTACGAAACCCTGGAGCGAAAGGCCGCGCTTGGGAGACGGCTCAAAATATCCGACTGCTCTACTCGGTTTTTCTAGTCCTCGATCGCGGCGCCATCAAGGCGACGGTTTCTCACAGGCTCCGCAGCATTCCTGCACGACCCTGTCAGGGCGCTTTGCCCTAGCTCAAAGACGCGCGGGGCCTCAGGTTCCCGACGTAAACAATTTACGGAATTCGATCCGCCAGGTGCGGCCGAGGGGATCGAGGTAGGCCGGCTGGAAGCTGACGGGCGTGGCGCCGGTGGAATCGGTGACCTTCTGGCGCTGGTCGAAGATGTTCGAGACCGAGAGCGAAAGCCTGACGCCCTTCAGCCAGGGCTGCTCTTGGATCAGGGTCTTGCGCTGGTTGAGGTCGGCGAAGACGCGGGCGTTCACCTTGGTGAGGCCGGAGAAGTTGAGATCGCCGCCGTTCGAGGCGCCGCCGATGACCGTCGAGCCCTCCTTCCAGTCGGCGTTGAGCTCGGCGCCGAAGCCCCGCTCGGCGACGTTGAGCTGGGCCTGGATCTCGTTCTTCACCTGGCCGCCGGCGCCGTTGAGCGGCGCGCCGTTCAGGAAGTCGATCAGCGGGCCGCCCGGCCGCACCAGGAAGCGGTCGGCGAAGTAGACGGTGTGGAACAGGCTGATGCGCAGCCGGCCGTCCTGGGTCCCGCCGCCGCCCCGGCCGCCACCGCCGCGTCCGCCCGCGAAGCCGCCGCCTCCCGGACCGCCGCCGGGACCGCCGCCGCCAAACCCGGGACCGCCGCCC
>JAFEDM010000473.1 GCA_018241625.1 Pseudomonadota bacterium
TGCCCCGGATCGCTGGAGTTCTGCGCCGACCTCGACGCAGCCCTGCCCGCCGTAGACCTCGCCGTGGTCGTGGCCGAGCCCGATCCGGCCAAGGCCGCCCTGCTACAGCCGACGCTGCGCGAACTGGAACGGCTGGGCGTGCCGCACGCCCTCTTCATCAACAAGATGGACCAGGCCCACGGGTCGCTGTCCGACCTCCTGGCCGCTCTGGCGCCGGTGAGTTCGGCGCCGCTGGTCGCCCGCCAGATCCCGACCTGGGACGGCGAGCGCGTGTCCGGCTTCATCGACTTGGCGCTCGAACGGGCCTTCGTCTACCGGCCGAACGAGCCCTCCACCCAGATCGAGATCCCCGGCGACCTGATGGACGCCGAGGCGGAAGCCCGCTTCCACATGCTGGAGCAGATCGCCGACTTCGACGACGAACTCTTGGAACAGCTGCTGTCCGACGTGACCCCCAGCCGCGACGCCGTCTTCGGCGACCTGGTGCGGGAGATGAACGAGGGGCTGATCGTTCCGGTGTTCTTCGGCTCGGCGCAGAACGGCTTCGGCGTTCGCCGGCTGCTCAAGGCCCTGCGCCATGAGACGCCCCTGCCCGACCGCGCCGCCCAGCGGCTCGGCGTCGAGGCGGGCGCCTATGTGCTGAAGGCCGCCTACGCCGGCCAGTCCGGCAAGCTGGCCTATGCCCGGGTGTTCGGCAACGCCCTGCCGGACGGCGCCGACTTCGTCCTTCCGGACGGTGAGCGTTGCCGCGCCGGCGGCCTGTTCTCGGTGCAGGGCGCCGCGATCAAGAAGATCACCCAGGCGCCCGTAGGCGAGGTCTGCGCCATCGGCAAGGTCGAGGCCGCGCAGGCCGGCCAGATGCTGTCGACTACCGGCAAGCCGCAGACGGTGGCCGCCGCCATGACCCCGCGCCGGCCGCTGTTCGCCGTGGCGCTGTCGGCCAAGAACCACAAGGACGACGTGCGGCTGTCCGGCGCGCTGTCCAAGCTGATCGAGGAGGATCCCGGCTTGCGCCTGACCCACGACGCCGAAAGCCGCCAGGTGCTGCTGGCCGGCCAGGGCGAAGGCCACGTTCGGCTGGCGCTCGAGCGGCTGCGTCGCCGCTTCGGGGTGGAAATCGACACCGAGCAGCCGAAGACCCCCTACCGCGAGACCATCCAGCGCGGCGCGACCCAGCGGTCGCGGCACAAGAAGCAGTCCGGCGGCCACGGCCAGTTTGCCGACATCACCGTCGAGATCCGGCCCCTGCCCCGCGGCTCCGGCTTCGTCTTCAACCAGAGGGTGGTCGGCGGCGCGGTGCCCAAGCAGTGGATCCCCGCGGTCGAGCAGGGCGTCCGTGACGGGCTGGAAAAGGGCCACCTGGGCTTCCCGGTCACCGACCTTGAGGTGACCCTGGTGGACGGCCAGACCCACAGCGTCGACTCCTCCGAAATGGCTTTCCGTATGGCGGGCCGCCTGTCGATGGAGGAAGGTCTGCCGGCCTGCGGCGCGATCCTGCTGGAGCCGATCGAGAAGCTGGTGGTCTATTCGCCCTCGCCCAGCGCCTCGAACGTCACCTCGGCGCTCACGGCCCGTCGGGGCCAGATCCTGGGGCTCAGCCCACGCGAAGACTGGCGCGGCTGGGAGCGTATCGAAGCCTACCTGCCGCAGTCGGAGCGGCAGGGCCTGATCGCCGAGCTCCGTGGCCTGACCCAGGGCCTGGGCGCCTTCGAGGCCGACTTCGACCACATGGCCGAGCTCTCGGGCCGGCTCGCGGCCGAGGCCAGCCAGCGGGCCGAAGCCAGGGCCTGAGATTGCGCGGCTGAAACCACATTCTGTGGGCGGGCGAGCCTGGAAGGCTCGCCCTGCCTGCGACGGTGCGCTAACCCTGAGGGCAAGCGCGGGACAACTCCGCGCCTTGTCGGGGGAGATGCGTATGACCACCGCTACGGCCGCGCCGGCCGCGAAGACCAATGTCCTCGGGGCCGTGATGGCCTCGCTCGCGGCGTCGAGCATCGAGTGGTACGACTTCTTCATCTACGGCACCGCCGCGGCGCTGGTGTTCCCGACGCTGTTCTTCCCCAAGGACATGCCACCCTTCGTGGCGCTGATCTCGTCGTTCTCGACGGTGGCCGTCGGCTTCGTGGCCCGGCCGGTCGGCGGCGTAGTCTTCGGCCACTACGGCGACCGGATCGGCCGCAAGCGAGCCCTGGTGGTGGCGATGATGATCATGGGCCTGGCGACCACCGGCGTGGCCCGGTTGCCCGGATACGCGACATTGGGCATCGCCGCGCCCCTGATCCTGATCCTCCTGCGCTTCGCCCAGGGCTTCGCGGTGGGCGGCCAGTGGGGCGGCGCGGCCCTGGTGGCCATCGAAAGCGCGCCCGCCGACCGGCGCGGCTTCTATGGAAGCTTCGCCCAGATGGGGGTGCCGGCCGGGGTCCTGCTGTCGAACCTGATCTTCCTGGTGATGGGCGAGGTGATGCCCAAGGACCAGTTCACCGCCTGGGGCTGGCGGATCCCCTTCCTGATCTCCGTGGCGCTGGTTTTGCTGGGCCTCTTCGTCCAGCTGAAGCTGGAAGACACCGCCGACTACCAGGCGCTACAGGCGCTGGAAGCCGAGAAGCAGGCCGCGGCGGCCAAGGCGCTGGCCGCCGAGAAGGGCATCAGCGTCGCCCAGGCGAATGCTCGGCTGCGCGCCGAGAAGGGCTCCCCCATCCTCCAGGTGATCGCCAAGCACCCGAAGGAGATCCTGCTGGCCGCCGGCTCGTTCGTCGCCGCGAACGGCACCTTCTACATCATGATCATCTACGCCGTGGCCTATGCGACGAAGACCCTGCACGTCGACAAGAGCACCGTCCTGTGGGCGGTGATCGCCGGCACTGTCGTCTCGGCGCCGGTGCTGCCGCTGACGGCGGCGCTTTCAGACCGGTTCGGTCGGCGCGGCGTTTTCCTGGCCGGCGCGGCGCTCGCCTTCATCTGGTCCTGGCCCTTCTTCAGCCTGCTCAACACGGGCGCCTTCCCGATGATGGCGCTGGCGATGATCGGCGGCCTGACCTTCAACAGCGTGATGTACGGCCTGCAGGCGGCCATGATGACCGAGATGTTCTCGACCGAGTTCCGCTACTCCGGGGCGTCGCTGGGCTACCAGATCGGCGCCATCTGCGGTGGCGGCCTGGCGCCGATCCTGTCGGCGGCCCTGTTCGAGAAATACGGCAGCTCCAACGCCATCTCGGCCTACATGGCGGCGCTGTGCGCGATCTCGTTCGTGTCGGTGCTGATCCTGACCGAGACCCACAAGCGCGAACTGCGCCGGAAGGCCTAGACCTTCAGCGCCCCTTGGCCGCGGCGGCCGGAGCCTGGGCTTCGGCGGTCCGCCAGTCGGTGGCGGTGGCGGCGTAGAGGGACACCAGATCGCTCATCTTGCGGCCTTGCGCCTCGACCAGGGCTCGGCGGGCGCGGCTGAGCGTGCGCTGCGCCTCGATCACGTCCACCAGCGGGCCGCCACCGAGCCGCAGCGCGTTCTGGGTGTCGTTGGCGCTGGCCTGGGCGGCCTTGGCTGCGGTGGTGAGCGAGGCGATCGCCTGCTGATCGGACCCCAGGTCGGACAGCACGTCCGAGACCTGCACGAAGGCGCGCAGCACCGTCTGCTGGTAACGGGCGAGCGCGATCCGCGCATCCGCCTCAGCGGCTTGCCGCTGCGCCTTCAGCGTCCCGCCGTGGAAGATCGGCGCGGAAACCCCGCCCAACAGGTCCCAGGCCGCGGCCGAGCCCTTGAAGATGTTCTCCGGCTTGATCGCCTCCTGGGTCCACATGGCTGACAGCCTGAGGTCCGGATACTGGTTGGCGATGGCGACGCCGACCGCCGCCGTGGCGGCGTGCAGGTCGGCCTCGGCGGCCAGGATGTCCGGGCGGTTCCGCACCAGGGCGGACGGCAGGCTGACCGGCACCTCGTCCGGCGCGGCCAGGCGCGCAAGGTCGAAGTCCGGGGCGGTCCACGCCGCGGGCGCGTTGCCGGTGAGCAGCGCCATCTGGTGGCGGGCCGCGTCGAGTTGGCGCTGCAGGGGCGGCAACAGCGCCTGATCCTCGGCCAGTTGGGCGACCCCGCCGGAAATCGCCGAATGGGCCTGGCCTCCGGCCGCCTCGGCCTTGCGGACGATGTCGATGACCCGCTGGTCGTCGGCGACGATGGCCTGCACCTCGGCGATCTGGCCGCGCAGGCTGGCGATGGTCATGGCCTGCATGGCGATATTGCCGCTCAGCGTCAGATACGCCGCATCGGCCTGGCGCGTGGCGGCCTCGGCCTGGGCGGCGGCGCGTTCGGTCGCGCGCTTCTTCCCCCCGAACAGGTCGAGGTCGTAGCTGACCGTCCCGCCGACCTGATAGAGGTTGATCTCGGGGTTGGAGAGCGGCGGCAGGCCGGGGAAGCCGGAGAACCCGAAGGCCGCCAGGTTGATCTTCTCGCGCTGGGCCGAGGTGTTGGCGTCCACCTGCGGGGCCTGGGCGCCGCGCACGGCGCCTAGCTGAGCCTGGGCGCGTTCCAGGGTGGCGCGCGCTTCCGCGATGGTCGGGCTGCCGGAGAGGCCCTGGCGGATGGCGCTGTCCAGCTCGGGCGAGCCGAAGGCCTGCCACCACGGGCCGGCGGTGCGCGCGTCGGGGCTGAGCCGCACGCCCGTCGCCTGGGCATCGCCCGCCATGGCGTAGCCGGAGGCGGCCGCGCCGGTCGGACCCGCGGGCGCCTTGAAGTTCGGTCCGACCGTCGTGCAGGCGCCGAGCGCCAGGGCGGAGGCGGTGGCTGCGAGCGCAGCGATGAGGGGTCTAGTCGGCAGCGGCATGGATCATGTCTC
>JAFEDM010000474.1 GCA_018241625.1 Pseudomonadota bacterium
TCCGGCCCTCTCGGGCGAATGTCCCGGCCTTGGTCGCGATCACCAGGCGCGCGGGGTCGCGGCCTTTCAGCGCCCGCCCGAGGCGGGGCTCGGCCTGTCCGTTGGAGTAGCTGGCGCCGGTGTCGAAAAAGGTGACGCCACCGTCGATGGCGGCGTGGACCAAGCCGACGGCGGCGCGCTCGGAGAACTGCGGCTTGCCCCACCAGCTCGCCGCCCCGAAGCCGATCTCCGAGACGGTGAGACCGGTCTGGCCGAGCGGGCGATACAGCATCGCCGCCTCAGCGGACCGTGGGCTGCGCCAGATCCGTGGCCAGGTCCTCGTCGAACGACGTGCTGGGCCGCAGCATGCCGCCGAACAGGAACCGCACGATCAGGAAGACGACGGCCGCGCCGCCGACCAGGACGGCGTGGATGAGCCAGAAGCGCACCGCCGGCATCTTCTCCAACTGCCCGCCCAGCCAGCCCACGAACAGGTTCCCGGCGAACAGGTGCAGGTAGTAGAGCCCGACGATCGAGCCCGCGATCGCCTTGGGCGCGGAGCGGGCATAGAAGGCCAGGCCCACCGGCAGGACGTTGGCGAAGCCGATGTCGTTGAACAGGTGGAAGGCCAGGAGCCAGCCGAACGGCGTCTTGCCGCCCGGTGGGGTGAGGGACGAGCCGAGGGCGAGGCAGAGGACGCCGATGGCGCCGACCAGGCAGCCGATGATCAGCTTGCCCAGTTCGTCCGGCTCGGTCCACCGCTTGGCCCACCAGCGCCAGAACACCACCATCCCCGCGATGGTCGCGACCGAGACGATGGCGTCGACCGAGATCATCCACTCGGTGAGGATCTTATGCCCGAAGATCTGCAGGTCCGCGCTGCGCTCGGCCCAGATGAGATAGGCGTTGAAGATCTCCTGATTGCCGATCACCGAGGCCGACAGAACCGGCAGCAAGGCGACCAGCAGGACGGCGACGCGGACCTCGCGGCCGCTCAGCGGCGGCGCCTTCGTCGTCACGGCTTTCGTCTGTCGCGGCGCGTCCGGCGGGATGAACCGGCGGCCGGAGATGTAGATCACCAGCGAGACCAGCATGCCGACGCCCGCGGCGCCGAACCCCCAGTGCCAGGCCACCTTCTCCGCCAGGGTGCCGGTGACGAAGGGGGCGACGATCACCCCGGCGTTGATGCCCAGGTAGAAGATCTGGAAGGCGTCGGCCCGGCGGCCGTCATTCTCGGCGTAGAGGTGGCTGACCTGGGTCGCGATATTGCCCTTGAAGCAGCCGGTGCCCAGCATCAGGCACAGGAGCGCCGCCAGGAACGACTGGTCGAAGGCCATCAGGAAGTGGCCCAGCGCCATCAGGCAGGCGCCGAGGATGATGGTCTTGGTGCGGCCCAGGACCCAGTCGGCGAGCAGGCCGCCGAAGAACGGGGTCAGGTAGACCAGGCCGGTGTAGAGGCCGAACACCGCAGACGCGAGCGCCTGGTTGCTCATCTGGTGGCCGTGCTCGATCACCGAGCGGAAGGGCGCGAAGCCCGCAATGTTCTCAACGTGCCCCGGCAGCAGCAGTTGGTGGACCATGTAGAGGACCAGCAACGTCTGCATGCCGTAGTAGGAAAACCGCTCCCAGGCCTCGGTGAAGGACAGGAAGGCCAGGCCCTTCGGGTGCCCGAAAAACCATCGGTCGTCGGTTACGTTCGCAACGTCGGCCATGGAATCTCCCCAAACGGCCCGGGAGTTAGGCACGAAAGCTGACGTGAGAGGAAGGGCTTGCGCTTGAACGCGTTCAGCGACCGAGCGCTGTCATCTCGCGATCGATCACCGCCACGATCTCCGCCCAGGCGGGCGTGGTCGGGATCACCAGGTCGAAGTGCGCCGCGTTCGGGATGACCACCACCTCGGCCGTGTCGCCGGCCTTGCGGGCGTGCTGGGCGTAGTCGCGGCCGGTGTAAGGCGGCATCACGGGATCGAAGCTGCCATGAACCATGACGATGCGCGCCCCGCTGGGCAGCAGAGCCGCGGGCGAGGTGTCGGCGTAGGGATGCGGCCGGTGCGCGGCGTCCACCAGGCGCGCGATGGTGTCGTCGCCGCAGGGCATGGCGAACACCCGGCCCTGCCCGTCAAGGTCGCCGATGCCGGCCAGGCTGACCACGGCGCCGATCTTCAGCGGGTCAGCCGCGTGCAGCGGGCTGTCGGCGGCGATGCGCCCGCGGCTCGCGGCCCATAGCGCGAGGTGACCGCCCGCCGAATGGCCGACGGCGACGACGCGCGTCAGGTCTAGGTCGTACTTCGGCGCCGCCTCGCGCAGCCGATCGACGGCGCTCGCCACGTCAAGGAAGGTGCCGGGATAGCCCGCGCCCGCCTCCCCCAGCTTGCGGTACTCGACGTTCCAGACCGCATAGCCGCGGCCCGCCAGGTCGGCGGCTATGGCGCTGGTCTGCGGAAAGCCTTCGTATTGCTTCAGGAAGCATCCGCCGTGCAGCAGGATCACGACCGGATGCGGGGCTGGTTTCGCTTTCGGCAGGAACAGCTCGGCGACCTGCGCCGGCGCGGGGCCATAGCGCACTTCCACATCCGCCGCATGGCGCGGCTGGCGCATGTAGTCATCGAGGGTCGCAGGCTCGGCGGCGGCCATGGTCGCGTTCAATAGCACCCCGAGCGCCAGAACCCATTTCAGCATTCCGCGCTCCGGACTTGGTGGGCGGCGAGGGATTCGAACCCCCGACCCTCTCGGTGTAAACGAGATGCTCTAACCAGCTGAGCTAGCCGCCCTTCGGGAGGGCTTCTAGACCAGGCTCTCAGCAAGCTGAAGATCGATCACAGGCGCGCAAGCCTGTCCTTAGGAGTTCAGCGTCTCCTTCAACGCGTCGCCGACCCGGAACCGGCAGGTCTGCTGGGCCTTGCGCTTGACGGTTTCGCCGGTGCGCGGATTACGAGCGGTGCCGGCGGGTCGTTTGATCGGCACGAAGCTTCCGAAGCCCACCAGACGCACTTCCTGACCCGCCTTCAGCGAGGTCGACACTGACGAGATGAACGCGTCCATGGCCGCCTTGGCCTGGGCGCGATTCAAGCCCGTCTTGTCGGCCATCTCTGCGACGAGTTCGGCCTTCGTCATATCCATCTCTCCCACCTGGTTCTTGTTGTAGGCGGAAAGGCCCCCCGGCAGCCCCTCAGCAACTGCGAATCAACGCATGTCCGAGCGTGGCCGTCAAACGGCAGCGGCGCCGGAATCGCTCCGGCGCCGCCCGTTGACACAACTTTTGATCGACAAGCTTCCGTGATCACCAATCAGTGGGTGAGAACGGACTCCTGGTCGCCGTCGTCCGGCACGGACACCGGCGGCGCGTCGGCCTCCGACCACTCGATCGCCACCGGCTGACGCGTGAGCGCGTGGCTCAGCACTTCGTCCATGGTGGAGACCGGGATGATCTTCATCTCCGACTTCACATTGTCCGGCACCTCGGCCAGGTCCTTCTCGTTCTCCGTCGGGATCAGCACGGTCTTCACGCCGGAGCGCAGGGCCGCGAGCAGCTTTTCCTTCAGGCCGCCGATGGCGGTGACCCGGCCCCGAAGCGTGACCTCGCCGGTCATGGCGATGTCCTTCTTGATCGGGATCCCGGTCAGGACCGAGACGATGGCCGTCGCCATGGCCGCGCCCGCGGACGGGCCGTCCTTGGGCGTGGCGCCGTCGGGCACGTGGATGTGGACGTCGGTCTTCTCGAACATCGGCGGCTCGAGCCCGAACTTCGTCGCGCGGCTGCGGACATAGCTGTTCGCCGCCGAGATCGATTCCTTCATCACGTCCTTGAGGTTGCCGGTGACCGTCATGCGGCCCTTGCCCGGCATCTTCACGGCCTCGATGGTCAGGATGTCGCCGCCGAAGTCGGTGTAGGCCAGGCCGGTGATGATCCCGACCTGATCCTCGGCGTCCATCTCGCCATACTTGTACTTGCGCACGCCGGCGTACTTGCCGAGCCGCTCGTCGTCGATGGTGATGGTCAGCAGCTTCTCACGCGCCAGATCGCGGACGGTCTTGCGCGCCAGGTTGCCCAGCTCCCGCTCCAGCGACCGCACGCCGCTTTCGCGGGTGTAGTAGCGGATCAGGTCGCGCACGGCCTGGTCGGGCACCACGAACTCCTCGGGCTTCAGCCCGTGGTCCTTGGCCACCTTCGGCAGGATGTGCCGCTTGGCGATCTCGACCTTCTCGTCCTCGGTGTAGCCGGGGATGCGGATGATCTCCATGCGGTCCAGCAGCGGCTGGGGCATGTTCAGGCTGTTGGCCGTGGTGACGAACATCACCGGCGACAGGTCGTAGTCCACCTCCAGATAGTGGTCGGCGAAGGTGGAATTCTGCGCCGGGTCCAGCACTTCGAGCAGGGCCGAGGACGGGTCGCCCCGCCAGTCGGCGCCCATCTTGTCGATCTCGTCCAGCAGGAAGAAGGCGTTGGTCGACTTGGCCTTCTTCATCGACTGGATGATCTTGCCGGGCATGGAGCCGATGTAGGTCCGACGGTGGCCGCGGATCTCCGCCTCGTCACGCACGCCGCCCAGCGACACGCGGACGAATTCGCGGCCCGTGGCCTTGGCGATCGACTTGCCGAGCGAGGTCTTGCCGACGCCGGGCGGGCCGACGAGGCACAGGATCGGGCCCTTCAGGGACCCCACGCGGCTTTGCACCGCCAGGTATTCCAGGATCCGTTCCTTGACCTTCTCCAGGCCGTAGTGGTCGGCCTCGAGGATGTCCTCGGCCTTCGACAGGTCGATCGGCTTGATCTTGGCCTTGCCCCACGGGATCGACAGCAGCCAGTCCAGGTAGTTCCGGACCACGGTCGATTCCGCCGACATCGGGCTCATGTTCCGCAGCTTCTTCAGCTCGGAATCGGCCTTGGCGCGAGCCTCCTTGGAGAGCTTGGTCTTCTTGATCCGCTTCTCGAGCTCCAGCAACTCGTCGCGCTGGTCATCCTGCTCGCCCAGCTCGCGCTGGATCGCCTTCATCTGCTCGTTCAGATAGTACTCGCGCTGGGTCTTCTCCATCTGCCGCTTCACGCGGTTGCGGATCTTCTTCTCGGTCTGCATGACCGAGATCTCGCCCTCCATCAGGGCGTAGACCTTCTCCAGGCGCTTGGTGACGTTGAAGATCTCGAGCAGCTGCTGCTTCTCGGTGATCTTGACCGACAGGTGGCTGGCGATGCGGTCGGCCAGTTCGCCCGGATTGTCGATCTGGGGAATGGCCGCGAGCGCCTCGGGCGGCACCTTCTTGTTGAGCTTCACATAGCTCTCGAACTGCTCAACGACCGCGCGGCTCAGCGCCTCGGCCTCGGCCGAACCAGCGCCGTCTTCCGAAGTGTAGGCGATCTCGGCTTCGTAGAACTCGCTCTGGTCGGTGAAGCGGGTCACGCCGGCGCGGGCGCGGCCTTCCACCAGCACCTTGACGGTGCCGTCGGGCAGCTTGAGCAGCTGCAGGACGGTGGCGACCACGCCGACGTCGTAGATGCCGTCGGGCGACGGATCGTCGTCGTCCTTGTCTTTCTGGGTGGCGAGCAGGATCTGCTTGCCTTCGTTCTTCATCGCCTCTTCGAGCGCGCGCACGGACTTCTCGCGGCCCACGAACAGCGGCACCGGCTGGTGGGGGAAGACGACGATGTCCCGCAGGGGCAGGATCGGCAGAATCTTGATCTCGGACATAAGCCTCAAATCTCCTGGCCGGCCGCTTTGGACGCTGCAGCCCGGCCTGTCGGATCGCGGTCACTCAGACGATGCGTTTGAGTCGGACGATCCGTCCGTCCCCGAAGGCGACGGCTCTCGATGATTTATGTGGACCGATCGGGCCACGGTTCAAGCGGAGCCACGCCCTTCCGCGTCACAACGCGCCATCGCGATCCACATACCGGACTTGGCGGTGAAGGCGAGGCGGTTCGCGAGGGAGTTTAGGCTCCGACCCTTGATGTGGGATGTAGGAATGCGACGAAAAGACAACAAGCCGCACCCAGCTTGGCCCTAGGCGGCGAGCGCCTCTTCCACGAAATCCATGCGGTCCTGGCCGAAGAACATCTCTTCGCCCACGAAGAAGGTCGGCGCGCCGAAGACGCCGCGTTCCACGGCGCGCTCGGTCGCAGCGCGCAGGCGGTCCTTGGTCTCCTGGCGCTCCACCAGGGCCTGGAAATCGGCCGCCTCGACCCCTGCGCGACGCAAGACCGGCGCGAGCTCCGCCGGATCGCCCAGGTTCTTCGGCTCGCGCCACATGGCGTCGAACACATGGTCGCAATAGGTCATGAAGCGGGTGTCGTCGATGAGCGCCGTGGCCCCGCGCATCAGCTGCATGGTGTTGATCGGGAAGTGCGGGTTGAAGTTGAACTCCGTCCCGTAACGCCTTGCCCACCTTCGGAAATCCACGCTGGTGTAGCGCCCCTTCGCCGGCACGGCGCCGGGCGAGGCGTTGCCGGTGGCCTTGAACACCGCACCCAGGGACATGGGCGTGTATTCGACCCGCGCGCCGGTGCGGCCGGCCAGCCCCGGCAGGCGCTGGTAGGCCAGGTAGCTGGCGGGGCTGCCGAAATCGAACAGGAACTCCACCGTCTTCGTCATCTCACCAGGCCTCCATCCACGGCCGAAGGTCGAGCTCGTGCGTCCAGGCGTCCCGCGGCTGGACATGCAGGTTCCAATAGGCCTCGGCGATGTGCTCTGGGTTGAGGATCCCGCCCTCGGCCTTCGAGGCATAGCGCTGCGGGAAGTTCTCGGCGATCCATTGGGTGTCGATGGCGCCGTCGATGATGGTGTGGGCGACATGGAGTCCCTTGGGACCAAGTTCACGCGCCATGCTCTGGGCGAGCGCCCTCAGGCCGTGCTTGGCGGCGGAAAAGGCGGCGAAGCCGTCGCGCCCGCGCACGCTGGCGGTCGCGCCGGTGAAGAGGATCGTGCCGCGGCCTCGGGGCGTCATGACCTTGGCCGCCTCGCGCCCCGCCAGGAAGCCGGAGAAGCAGGCCATCTCCCAGACCTTGGTGAAGACTCGCGCCGTGGTCTCGACGATCGGGAAGCGGACGTTCGCCCCGATGTTGAAGACGCAGACCTCGACCGGCGCGATGTCGGCCTCGACCTTCTCGAACAGGGCGACCACCTGGTCCTCCTGGCGCGCATCGACGCCGAAGGGGTGGGCCTCGCCGCCCGCGTCGCGGATCGCGGCGGTCAGGGCCTCGAGCTGGTCTGCATGGCGACGGACAAGGACCGCGGCATAGCCCTCGCGGGCGAACCGACGGGCAATGGCCCCGCCCAGCGCATCGCCTGCCCCTATGACGATGATCGCCTGTTCCGCCATGGCGGTATTAGATGACGATCATCATACCTTGGCAAGACGCTCAGGCGGGTTTCGACCGGCGAACCGCCAGCAGGGCGATGGCGCTCGCCGCGCCGGCAGCGACGGCGGCCGCGATCATCGCCAGACGGTAGCCCGCGGCCACCTCACGGGCGTCCGCGCCGCCCACCGCGAAGCCGACCAGGGCGACGGCCAGCAGGCCGGCCACGCGCGCCACCGCGTTGTTGATGCCGGCCGCGGCGCCTTCGTATTCGTCGTCCACCGCCTCAAGCACCGTGTCGGTCAGCGGCGCGACGGCGATCCCCAGACCCAGCGCCAGCAGGCAAAGCCCCGGCAGCACGCCGGTCCAGTAGCTGGGCGACCCGCTGAAGGCGCCAAGCAGGCCGAACCCTGCGGCCACCAGCAATGGACCCGCGATCAACATCGGCCTCGCGCCCACCCGCGAGACGATACGGCCGGAGATCGGCGACAGGATCGCCATCCCCAGCGACAGCGGCAGGAGCGCCGCGCCGGCCTCGGTCGGTGAATAGCCGCGCGCGCGGATGAGCTGGAAGGGCAACAGGAAGAGCGCGCCGCTTAGGGCCGCGTAGAGCACCAGGGTGAGCGCGTTGACGCCGGAGAAGGTCGCTGACCGGAACAGCGACAGCGGCATCATCGGACTGGCCGCCCTCGCCTCGACCAGCAGGAAGACGCCCAGCATCGCGGCGCCCAAGACGCCTGCGGCCAGCACGAGCGGGGCGCCGCCTTGTTTGGGCGCGACGGTCAGCGCCCAGGTCACCGCGCCAAGCCCCACGGTCACCGCGGCCGCGCCCAACGCGTCCACTGGTCCCGACCGGGTTCCGCGGCTCTCCCGGGCGCCGACCGTCACCAGCCAGACGGCCAAGGCCGCCACCGGGACGTTGACGAAGAACACCGCCCGCCAGCTGATCGCCTGGGTCAGCCAGCCGCCCAGCACCGGCCCAATGGCCGTCGTGAGGCCGCTGGCGCCGGCCCAGATCCCGACCGCCTGGCCGCGCCCTTTGGGGTCGAACGCCGCTCCGAGCAGGGCCAGGCTCGCCGGGGTCAGCAGGGCCGCACCGACGCCCTGGGCCGCGCGCGCCGCGATCAACGCCGCGAGGTTGGGCGCGAGGCCACACGCCAGAGAAGCGGCGGTAAAGATCGCCACACCGGCGACGAACACCCGCTTGCGGCCATAGCGGTCGGCCGCCGCGCCGCCCGCCAGCACCAGCGCGCTGAGGAACAGGGCGTAGGCGTTCATCACCCACTGGGCGGCCTCCACGCCGCCGCCCAGGCGCTGCTGGATCACCGGCAAGGTCAGGTTGACCGCCGAGGCGTCGATGAAGGCGAGACCGGACCCCAGCACCGTTCCGGCCAGGACCCAGTTCGCGCCACGACTCATGCGCCCACCGGCCTCCGGCAGTTGAGCTCGATGTTTACGCCGTTGAGGTCGGTGACGAAGAACTGGCGGATGCCGCCGTTCGGCGCGGCGGTCTCGCGATAGCCGATCCCCGCCGCGTCCAGCCGTCGCCGGGCGTCCTCGAAATCGTCGATGGCGAAGGCGAAATGGTCGAGGACCGAGCCCTTGCTGGGCGCTGAGGCCTGCGCCACCTCGACCAGGTGCACGACGTCCTTGGCGCCGGCGTAGAGCCAGGCGCCGCCGAAGTCGAAGTCCGGTCGCCACCCCACGGTCAGGCCCAGCACCTCGGTGAAGAAGGCCGTGGTGCGCTCGAGGTCCGTCGTGCGGATGTTGACGTGATCGAGGTCGAGAATGGCCATGGCGCGCTCCAGATGGGGCGGATATGGCGCACGAAAAAGCCCCGCCGTCACCAGCGGGGCTCTCGTAGATCGCTTGAGGGGGAACCTTAGGCCGCGCCGCCTTTGTCGCGGCGTTCGGCGTAGATGATCAGCGGCTGGGCGCGGCCTTCCACGACCTCGGCGTTGACCACCACTTCCTCGACCCCGTCATAGGTCGGCAGCTCGTACATGGTGTCGAGCAGGATGCCTTCCAGAATGGAGCGGAGGCCTCGCGCGCCGGTCTTGCGGGCGATGGCCTTGCGGGCCACCGCGTTCAGGGCGTCGTCGGTGAACGTCAGGCCGACGTTCTCCATGTCGAACAGGCGCACGTACTGCTTCACGAAGGCGTTCTTCGGCTCGGTGAGGATCTTCACCAGGGCCTTCTCGTCCAGGTCGTCCAGGGTGGCGATCACTGGCAGACGGCCGACGAATTCCGGGATCAGGCCGAAGCGCAGCAGGTCGTCCGGCTCCACCTGGCGGAAGATCTCGCCGGTGCGGCGCTCGTCGGGACCCGACACATTGGCGCCGAAGCCGATCGAGGCGCCCTGGCCGCGCGCGGAGATGATCTTCTCCAGGCCCGCGAAGGCGCCGCCGCAGATGAACAGGATGTTGGTGGTGTCGACCTGCAGGAACTCCTGCTGCGGATGCTTGCGTCCGCCCTGCGGCGGCACGGAGGCGACGGTGCCTTCCATGATCTTCAGCAGGGCCTGCTGCACGCCTTCGCCCGACACGTCGCGGGTGATCGACGGGTTGTCGGACTTGCGGCTGATCTTGTCGACCTCGTCGATGTAAACGATGCCGCGCTGCGCGCGCTCGACATTGTAGTCGGCCGCCTGCAGCAGCTTCAGGATGATGTTCTCGACATCCTCGCCCACATAGCCCGCTTCGGTGAGCGTGGTGGCGTCGGCGACGGTGAACGGCACGTCGATGATTCGGGCCAGCGTCTGCGCCAGCAGGGTCTTGCCGGTGCCGGTCGGGCCGATCAGCAGGATGTTGGCCTTGCCCAGTTCGACGTCGTTGTTCTTCGTCGCGTGGTTCAGGCGCTTGTAGTGGTTGTGGACGGCGACCGAGAGCACCTTCTTCGCGTGGTCCTGCCCGATCACGTAATCGTCCAGGACTTCACGGATTTCCTTCGGAGTCGGGACGCCGTCCTTGGACTTCACAAAGGAGATCTTGTGCTCTTCGCGGATGATATCCATGCACAGCTCGACGCATTCATCACAGATGAACACGGTCGGGCCCGCGAGAAGCTTGCGGACCTCATGCTGGCTCTTGCCGCAGAAAGAGCAATACAGCGTGCTCTTGGAGTCTCCGCTCGCGGCCTTGGTCATGGTCAGCTCTCACTCTCTAGGCGACCGGAGAGGCTTTTCAGCCCCAGATCGCCCCACGGGCATCGCAGCCCAATCGATGCAAACTACGCGCCGCGGGTTGTCTAAGTCTTGACATTCCCCGATCCGGCCCTGGATCACAAGCCTTGGCGGGGGATCGCGACAATTGGCGGCGGATCGCCCGAAAGCCGGGCAACCCTTAGTTCTAGGTGGGAAACAGGCCGAAATGGGACAAGTCCCACCCGGTCCGCAAGACCTTTCGCCGCTGAACGCGGCGTCCGACCCT
>JAFEDM010000475.1 GCA_018241625.1 Pseudomonadota bacterium
CGACGCCCGCGCCCGCCGCCAAGGCGGCCGGCGGCTCCTACGTGCAGATCGGCGCCGTTTCGTCCCAGGCCCTGGCCGACAAGGCGTGGAGCGACGCTGCGGCCTTGGCCCCCGGCCTCGCGGCCGGCAAGGGCAAGAACGTCGAGAAGGTCGACAAGGACGGCAAGACCCTGTTCCGCGTCCAGGTGACCGGCTTCAAGGATCACGCCGCCGCGGAAGCCTTCTGCGACAAGCTGAAGGCCGCCGGAAAGGCCTGCTTCGTCAGGTGAGCGTGAGCCGATGAGCATTGGGGCGGCCATCCTGGGCTGCGCAGGCCCGACGCTGACGGCGGAGGAGAAGGCCTTCTTCCGGCGGGTGAAGCCCTGGGGCTTCATCCTCTTCAAGCGCAACGTCGAGACACCGGACCAGGTGCGCGCCCTGGTGGACGCCCTGCGCGACACCGTGGGCCGCGCCGACGCCCCGGTGCTGATCGACCAGGAAGGCGGCCGGGTGCAGCGCCTGGGCCCGCCGCACTGGCCGCCCTATCCGCCGGGCCGGGCCTTCGGCGAGCTGAAAGGCAACGACCCGCTGCTGCGCCGTGAGATCACCCGCCTGGGCGCGCGGCTGATGGCCCATGACCTGGCGGCGCTGGGGATCAACGTCGACTGCGTGCCGGTGCTCGACGTGCCGGATCCCAAGGGCCACGAGATCATCGGCGACCGCGCCTACGGCAAGACGCCGGAAGAGGTGGCGCT
The DNA here is from genome assembly GCA_018241625.1 of Pseudomonadota bacterium. GTDB lineage: Bacteria > Pseudomonadota > Alphaproteobacteria > Caulobacterales > Caulobacteraceae > Phenylobacterium. Next base: position 735 of record JAFEDM010000475.1, read on the forward strand.
GCTGGGACGCGCCGCCGCCGAAGGGCTGATCGCCGGGGGCGTGCTGCCGGTGATCAAGCACATTCCCGGCCACGGCCGCGCCATGGCTGACAGCCATCTCGAGCTGCCGGTGGTGGACGCAAGCCTGGACGATCTGGACGGCCGCGACTTCGCCCCGTTCCGCGTGCTGTCGGACATGCCGATGGCGATGACCGCCCACGTGATCTACACCGCCGTGGACAAGAAGCGCCCGGCCACCACCTCGAAGAAGGTGATGAAGAAGGTGATCCGCGGCGCGATCGGCTTCGACGGCTTGGTGATGAGCGACGACCTGTCCATGAAGGCGCTGAGCGGCGACTTCACCGAACGCGCGAAGGACAGCCGCGCGGCCGGCTGCGACGTCGTCCTGCACTGCAACGGGTCCATGGCGGAGATGAAGGCGGTGGTGGAAGGCGCCGGGGCGCTGAAGGGCAGGGCGGCCGCGCGGGCCGCCGCGGCGCTGGGCCGGCTCGCGAGGTCGCCCGAACCCTTCGACGTCGCCGAGGCGCGGGCGCGGTTCGACGCGGCCTTCGACGGCAAGTTCGCCCCGCAAGAGGTGAAGGCGTGAGCACGAGCTTCCAGCCCAACCTCGACTTCTCCGCCGCGAACACCGCCGCCGAGGACGGCGAGGCGCTGATCGTCGACATCGAGGGCTTCGAAGGCCCGCTGCACGTCCTGCTGGCCCTGGCGCGCAGCCAGAAGGTCGACCTGATGCAGCTGTCGATCCTGAAGCTGGCCGAGCAGTACCTGGCCTTCGTGCAGCAGGCGCGAAAGGCGCGCTTCTCGCTGGCCGCCGACTACCTGGTGATGGCCTCGTGGCTCGCCTACCTGAAATCGCGCCTGCTGCTGCCGAAGCCGGAACAGCCCAAGGCCGACGAGGCGCCGGCGGAGGAGGTGGCCGCCCGGCTCGCCTTCCGCCTGGCCAAGCTGGACGCCATGCGCAACGCCGCCGAGACCCTGCGCACCCGCCCGCAGCTGGGCCGCGACGTGTTCGGCCGCGGCGACCCGGAGGCGATCAAGGTGGTCCCGTCCGGTCGCATCGAGGGCGACCTCTATAGCCTGATGAGCGCCTACATCGCCCAGCGGACCAAGGAAGCCAGCCGCCGCTACACCCCGCGCACGCCGGAGGCCTATCCGCTGGAGGAGGCGCGCGACCGCCTGCGCCGCCTGTTGCCGGAGCTCGGCCGCTGGACGCCGCTCGCCGGCGTGGCGCCGCTGGGCCCGACCCAGCTGGGGGAAGGCGGCGAGGGGCCCACGCGGGCGTCCTACCTGGCCTCCACCTTGTCGGCCGGGCTCGAGCTGGTGAAGGAGGGCGCGCTGGAGGCCCGCCAGCTGGAAGCCTTCGCCGACATCTACCTGCGGACCAGGACCAGGAAGCCTGAGGACAGGACCCCGGCATGAGCGACGTGGCCTATACCGAACGCGAGGTCGAGGCCCTGCTGTTCGCCGCCGCCGGGCCGCTGAGCGACGCCGACCTCGCCAAGCGCCTGCCGGAGGGCGCCGACATCGCCGGGGCGATCGCGGCGCTTCAGGAACGCTACAGAGGGCATGGCGTCGAGCTGGTCGAGGTGGCCGGCCGCTGGCGCTTCCAGACCGCGGAAGACCTGGCCTGGCTGATGACCGATGAGCGCGACGAGCCGCGCCGCCTGTCCAAGGCCGCCCAGGAGACGCTGGCCATCATCGCCTACCACCAGCCGGTGACGCGCGCCGAGATCGAGGCCGTGCGCGGCGTCCAGGCCAGCAAGGGCACCCTGGACGTGCTGCTGGAGCTGGGCCTGGTGCGCATGCGCGGCCGCCGCCGCACGCCGGGCCGGCCGATCACCTACGGCACCACGGACGCCTTCCTGGAGCACTATGGCCTGGCGAACCTGGGCGACCTGCCGGGCGCGGCGGAGATGCGCGCGGCGGGCCTGTTGTCGCTCGATCTGCCGGCCGACTTCGCCGTGCCCAACCCCGACGGGCTGGCGATCGACGAGGATCCGCTGGACGACGGCGACCAGGTCGAGTTCCACACCGATTTCCTCGGGGAAGAAACAGCCTAGTTTGGTGGTCATACCTATGCGGAATGTCGCGTGGCGCGGCGTCCGAAGACCGACTATATAGCCCCTTGGAGACCGGTCGCCGGGGCGACACGTTTGGAGTTTTGAAGATGGGTACTTTCGGCCCGATACACTGGCTCATCGTCGCCGTCGTGGTGCTGCTGCTGTTCGGCGGCCGCGGCAAGATCTCCAGCATGATGGGCGACACCGCCAAGGGCATCCGCGCGTTCCGCGAAGGCCTGAAGGGTGAGGACGAGGCGCACGAGGAAGAGCCCGAGCCGGCCAAGCCGCTGCCCAAGTCGACGACCGCCAAGAAGACCGCCTCGCGTTCGACCGCCAAGTCGAAGGCTTGATCGCAAAATCCCGACTGCTGACCTCCGCCATGGCCGGGGGGTTGTTTCCACCGCGCCTGAAACCGCGCTAAGCCCACGGCCATGTTCTTCGAAGGCAAAGCTCTCGAATTCCTGATCGCCGCGGTCGTGGCCCTCGTCGTCGTGGGTCCGAAGGACCTGCCGATTCTGCTGCGCAAGTTCGGGCAGTTCATGGCCCGCGTCCGGTCCATGGCCGCGGAGTTCCGCGCCAGCTTCGACGAAATGGCCCGCCAGTCGGAGCTCGACGAGCTTCGCAAGGAGGTCGAGGCCATGCGCAGGGGCCAGCTGGGCGACCTGGCCCAGCACACCACCTCGCCGGAAATGACCCAGACCTTCAACGAGATCAGCCAGGGCCTCTCGGACGTCGGGGTCTCGCTGAACGAGCCCGTGGTCTATCCCTACACCCCGGCCCAGACCGAGCATGTGGAGATCGCGCCGGTCGAGGCGCCGAAGAAGCCCCGCAAGGCGCCGGTGAAGAAAGCGGCGACCGCCAAGTCGGCGACGTCGAAGGCCGCGCCGTCCAAGGCGGCCAAGCCGAAGGCCGCCAATCCGCGCACGCCGACCGTCAGCGGCGGCAAGGCGCCGGCCGCCCGAAAGGCCACGCCGGCCAAGGCGGACGCCGCCAAGGCCAGGCCGCGCGCCCGTAAGGCGACCGTCTCGTGAGCGCGACCCACGACGACGACGAGATCGAGGCCTCGCGCGCGCCTCTGCTGGATCACCTGGTCGAGCTGCGTCAGCGGCTGATCAACTGCATCATCGCCGTCTTTCTGGCGTTCCTGTTCTGCTTCTACTTCTCGACCCAGGCCTACAAGTTCCTGGCCCACCCCTTCTTCGTCGCCTCCGGCCTGCTGTCGATCAGCGCGCAGCAGGCCAAGGAAGCCCACGGGCTGATGGAGACCTTGGCCGCGCCCTTCCTGCAGGCCAAGGCGATGTTCGAGGTGCTGGCGGGCCTGAAGGTCCTGCCGCCCGCGCCGGGCGAGGTGACGACGCTGATCCAGACCGCGCCGCTGGAATTCTTCTTCACCAAGGTGAAGCTGGCGGCCCTGGGCGCGGTGGCGCTGAGCTTCCCGGTGCTGGCCCAGCAGGTCTACGCCTTCGTGGCGCCCGGCCTCTACAAGAAGGAGCGGCGCGCCTTCCTGCCGTTCCTGATCGCCTCGCCGGTGCTGTTCCTGATCGGCGCGGCGCTCGTCTACTACATGATCCTGCCCTTCGTGCTGTGGTTCACGATGAACCAGCAGATCGTCGACACCGCCGGGATCTCGGTGAAGCTGATGCCGCGGGTGTCGGAATACTTCGACCTGGTGACGACCCTCCTGATGGCCTTCGGCCTCTGCTTTCAGATGCCGGTGATCCTGACCCTCTTGGGCATCGCGGGCCTGGTGAACTCCAAGATGCTGATCGCCGGCTGGCGGTTCGCGGTCGTGGGCATCGTGGTGGTGGCCGCGATCATCACCCCGCCGGACCCGATCAGCCAGCTTTCCCTCTCGTTCCCGATCATCGCCCTCTACTTCCTGTCGATCGGCTGCGTGAAGCTGATCGAGCTGCGCCGCAAGGACGAGGACGCCTAGGCTTAGGGCGTCCGGCTTCTTGGCGTCTCGGGCAACCCGCTCTAGAGAGAGGCCGCTTCCAACCCCCTGTCAGCGGCGACCATGCACGATATCCGAGCCCTTCGCGAAAACCCCGAGCCCTACGTCAAAGGCTGGGATGCGAAGGGGCTGTCCGGTTCGGGGCTGGTCGCTGAGATCACCGCCCTGGACGCCAGGCTGCGCGCCGCCCAGACGGCGTGGCAGTCGGCTCAGGCTGAGCGCAACGAGGCGTCCAAGAAGATCGGCCAGGCCAAGGCCGCCAAGGACGAGGCGCTGGCCCAGCAACTGATGGCCCAGGTCGAGGGCCTGAAGGCGACGCTGGAAGCCGCGCAAGCCGACGAACGCGAAGCCGGCCAGGCGCTGAACGACCTGCTGGCCGGCCTGCCGAACATCCCGGCGCCCGACGTTCCGGCCGGTAAGGACGAGCACGACAACGTCGAGGTCCGCCGCTGGGGGACGCCGTTCGCGATCTCCAAGCCCAAGGACCACGTCGACCTGGGCGAGGGCCTGGGCCTGATGGACTTCGAGGCCGCCGCGCGGATGAGCGGCGCGCGCTTCACGGTGCTGAAGGGCCAGCTGGCGCGGCTGGAGCGGGCGATCGGCCAGTTCATGCTGGACCTGCAGACCCGCGAGCACGGCTATCTCGAGGTCTCGCCGCCGCTGCTGGTCAACGACGCGGCCGCCTATGGCACCGACAAGCTGCCGAAGTTCGCCGACGACCTGTTCCGCACCACCGACGGCCGCTGGCTGATCCCCACGGCGGAGGTGCCGCTGACCAGCATGGTGATGGGCCAGATCGTGGCCGAGGAAGAGCTGCCGATGCGGCTGACGGCGCTGACGCCTTGCTTCCGCTCGGAGGCCGGCGCCTCGGGGCGCGACACCCGCGGCATGATCCGCCAGCACCAGTTCATGAAGTGCGAGCTGGTCTCGATCACCACGCCGGACCAGTCGGCCGCGGAACACGAGCGGATGGTCGAATGCGCCGAGGCGGTGCTGAAGCGGCTGGAGCTGCCCTTCCGCACCATGCTGCTCTGCACCGGCGACATGGGGTTCGGGGCGCGCAAGACCTACGACCTGGAGGTCTGGCTGCCCAGCCAGGAGACCTACCGCGAGATCAGCTCCTGCTCGAACTGCGGAGATTTCCAGGCCCGGCGCATGGACGCGCGCACCAAGGCCGCCGGGGAGAAGGGCACGCGCTTCGCCCACACCCTGAACGGCTCGGGCCTGGCCGTCGGCCGGACCCTGGTGGCGGTGATGGAGAACTATCAGGACGAGGGCGGCCGCATCGCCATCCCGCAGGCCCTGCACCCCTACCTGCCGGGCCTGACCCACATCGGCGGCGCGGCGTGAGGATCCTGCTCACCAACGACGACGGGATCCATGCCGAGGGCCTGACCGCGCTGGAGCGGATCGCGGCGCAGC
>JAFEDM010000476.1 GCA_018241625.1 Pseudomonadota bacterium
GGGCGACCTACGCCCGGCCGATCGCCGGCTCGAGCCTCCTGGGGCCCCGCCTGGTGGGCGGCCTGGCCGGGGTGGCCGGCGTGGGCTTTTTCGTGGTGGCGGTCTACCTGCTGCTCGACCGCCTGGGCCGGGCGGCGGAGCGCGACGAGCTCTAGGCCCGATCCGAGGGATCTTTGTCGGGATCGACCGCTCGGCAGGCGCATTCGCGCATGCTAAGCCGCCGAAATGATCCCGAACCATGGACCCAACCTCGAATTCGGCCTCGGCGAGACCGCCGACGCCATCCGCGACACCACCTCGCGCTTCGTCGCCGACCGCATCGCCCCGATCGCGGCCGAGATCGACGAGACCAACGTCTTCCCGCGCGCCCTGTGGCCGCAGATGGGCGAGCTGGGCCTGCATGGCGTCACCGTCGAAGAGGAGTTCGGGGGCCTCGGCCTGGGCTATCTGGAACATGTGGTGGCCATGGAGGAGATCTCCCGGGGCTCGGCCTCGGTGGGCCTGAGCTACGGCGCGCACTCGAACCTCTGCGTGAACCAGATCCGCCGCTGGGGGTCCGACGAGCAGAAGCGCCGCTATCTGCCCAAGCTGATCAGCGGCGAGCATGTGGGCTCGCTGGCGATGAGCGAGGCGGGCAGCGGCTCCGACGTGGTCTCGATGAAGCTCACCGCGCGCCGGCATGGCGACCGCTATGTGCTGAACGGAACCAAGTTCTGGATCACCAATGCGCCGCACGCCGACACCCTGGTGGTCTACGCCAAGACCAACCCGGAGGCGTCGGGGAAGGGCATCACCGCCTTCCTGATCGAGAAGGGGTTCAAGGGGTTCAGCGTCTCCAACAAGCTGAACAAGATGGGCATGCGCGGCTCCGACACCGCCGAACTGGTGTTCGAGGATTGCGAGGTGCCGGAAGAGAACGTCATGGGCCCGCTGAACGGCGGCGTGGGCGTCCTGATGAGCGGCCTGGACTATGAGCGCGCGGTGCTGTCCGCCGGGCCGCTCGGCATCATGCAGGCCTGCCTGGATGTCGTCCTGCCCTACGTCCGGGAGCGCAAGCAGTTCGGCAAGGCGATCGGCAGCTTCCAGCTGATGCAGGGCAAGGTCGCGGACATGTACGTGGCGCTGAATTCGGCGCGGGCCTACGTCTACGCCGTGGCCAAGGCCTGCGACGCCGGCCTCACCACCCGCTTCGATGCGGCGGGCGCGATCCTGATGGCGTCCGAAAACGCGGTGCGAGTGTCGCTGGAGGCGGTGCAGGCCCTGGGCGGCGCCGGCTACACCAAGGAATATCCGGTGGAGCGTCTGGTCCGCGACGCCAAGCTCTACGACATCGGCGCCGGCACCAACGAGATCCGGCGTTTTCTGATCGGCCGGGAGCTGATCGGCGCATGAAGCTGGCTAGGGGGCTCTTCGCCGCGGCAGGTCTGGTCGTGCTTTCGGCGCCGCTGGTGGGCTGCATCAGCGTGAGCAATGCGCCGGCCTCGATCGCCTGTCCGCCGGGGCAGGAGCCGCGGCGTACCGCCCAGCTCTTCTTCGGACGCAACATCGGCGACAAGCCGGGGGTCAGCGACGCCGACTTCCGGGCCTTCGCCGACAAGGAGCTGACGCCGCGCTTCCCCGAAGGCCTGACCGTCCTCGACGGCGGCGGACAGTGGAAGGGCGACGAGAACAAGATGATCCGCGAGGCCTCGAAGGTCGTGCTGATCGTCCTGCCGAAAACCCGCGACGCCCAGGCCCGCATCGAGGCGGTGCGCGACGCCTACAAGATGCGTTTCCATCAGGATTCGGTGCTGGTGATCACCCAGGCGGCCTGCGTCGCGTTCTGATCCGGCTTCCTGCGAAAAGGGCCGCCGACCTGCGTCGACGGCCCCGGTTTGGCAGGACTGAAGCTTCGCTAGTGCGGGACCTGGGCGCTGGCGCCCGCACCCGTCGAGGCCGAGGCGCTGGCCCTTGCGCCGGTAGGCGTCGACGCCGAACCGGAGGCGCCGAGCGCGCCGCTCGCCGAGCCCTGGCCCGACCCGGGGCTCAGTCCCTCGGCGGCCGAGCCTGAAACCTGGCCGCTCGCGGCAAGGCCTGAGGTCGCGCCTGCCGCGGCGCCGCTTGCGGTAGAGGCGGCGCCGCCCGCTGCGGCCTTGGCCTCGCCCGTAGTGGTCGCCGCGGTGTTGGTCGCCGCGTGTTCGGCGTCCTTGGCCTTCTTCTTCGCGGCCTTGGTCGTCGAGCTTGTGGTGTCCTTCGCCTGATCGGTGGTCTGGGCGAGGCGCGAACCCAAGCCGGACGCGCCCGCGCCGATCTGGGCCTGACCGCTCAAGCCGCCGGTGACGCCGCCCAGTCCGCTGGTCAGGCCGCCGCCGACGCCGGCGCCGCCACCGCCACGGAGAATCTGGGCTTCGGTGACGCCTGCGAAAGCCAGGCTGGCGCCGACCGCTGCGCCGATCAGAAGAGCATGTGTCCGCATCGGGAACTCCTGCTGAGGTTACAGCCCCGCGGAGTCACAACGCCCAGCGGAGCCGTTCGGTTCACGCAAGGGAAAGCTCCCGGCGGCGTGGCGTCGTCGGGAGCTGGGGAGGCAGACGGGCGAACCGCTTAGCGCGGCGGAGTCGCCGAGGGCCGGGTGGCGCTCGATGTCGCGCAGGGTTGGCCGCTCGCGGTCTTGGTCTGGCCCGGGGCGCAGTTCACCGCGCCGGAGGTGGGCTTCGACTTCTTGCCGGCGCTGCTGGAACCGTTGGAGCTGGGGGAGGTCGCCGCGGTGTCTTCGCTGGAGGTGGAGGCGCTGCTGGCGCTGGAAGATGGGTCCGTCGTGCTGCTGGGCGGCGTGGTGGCCGAGGATTCGGGCGGGATCGTATTCGGCGCGGCGCCCGGAAGGGTCGGGGCGGCGGGATTGGCCGGCGGGCTCGCCGGGCTGGGCGCCTGGGCGGCCGCGGCCCCCGCTATGAGGAGACTCGCGCCGAAGGTGGCGGCGAGGAGATGGCCTGATCGCAGCATGGGAAGCTCCCGTTTCGCTTTGAGGGTGCAACCAAACCGTGCGAAGACGGGGAATGGTTCCTAGCGCGGAGCTTTGAAATTCAAATAGTTATGGCTCAGCTCCCGGGGTGATAGGTCCGTTCGGTGTGACCGATCAGCTGCTCGGGATAGTAGTAGACCTCGCGGAAATCCCCCGACGCATAGCGCTGGGCCTCGTCCCGGAAGTGCTTGGACGCCGGGTCGCCGCTCTCGCCGCCGGCGGTCACCGCCCGGGCGCGGACCTTGGGCCCGAACTCGACCACGGCGACAAAGCTGTTGCCGCTGGAGCCGTAGTATTTCTTGGTGTCCGGGTATCGCTTGGCGCCGAACGAGGCGAGCGAGCCCCACTGCGCCGAGGCGAACGGCACCGGGATCGAGGGTTGGGCGTCGTCGAAATGCGGCGTGATGGCGTCGTCTATCCGCTGGAAGCGGTTGATGTCGCCCCAGGCCACCTTCCAGGTCCCGAAGTCGACGGTCAGGCGCTCGGCGCTCTCGGCCAGGGCCTCCAGCTTCTCGGCCGGCGTCGTGCGCTCGGCCATGTAGTCGTAGACATTCACGCCCGCCGCCTTGGCGGGCTTGGCGCTCTTGGCGAACAAGGCTTCGCCGAAGCCGACGGCCAGCGACGTTTCGGTCGAGGCGGCCGACCAGCGGCAGTCCCAGGCGCGCAGGGCGGCGATGGGTTCGGCCAGCCTGGCCTTCATCGGATCGGTCGCGGACAGGGCGTCATAGGCCTTGGTCAGCCCGGGGATGAGGCGCGTGAAGGCGGGCATCCACGGATCGAAGTCGGCGTCGATCAGGGTCTGCAGGGTGAAGCCGGAATGGCCGGACAGCACCTTCACCGCATGCGGCGTGCGCGGGTTCTCGCCCACCTGGTCCATGTAGTGCGGGAAATCGGCCGCCTTGGGGCTCTCGGCCCCCGAGGCGTTCCACGGACTGTCGTTGGAATTGTAGACCCAGCCGTCCTTCGGGCTGATCACCTTCGGCATCTCGGCGAAGGGGGTCATGCCCCGCCAGTCGGCAGCGGGGTCGCCGCCGTCCACGGGCTTGGTCCAGTCGAAGCGGTTGTCGCGCTTGGGCATGAACTGCGGCAGCAGCAGCGCCGTCTCGCCCTTGTCGTCGGCGAACAGGGTGTTGTTCGAGGAGTTGGCGTCCAGCTCGGCCACCTTCAGGAAGCTGGCCAGATCATGGGTCTTGGTGCGCCCGAAGGACTGCTCCAGCGCCTCGACCGGCTTGTTCATGAGGGCGATCGAGATCCACTTGCCGTCCTCGGCCCGGATCACCGGCCCGTGGTGGGTGCGAAAGACGGTGAAGGTCTTCGCCGCCATCGTCCCTTCCGGCGTGCGGTAGGGCACGGTGATCCTTGAGCTCGCAACCGGGCGCAGGTCCTTGCCGTAGCGATAGAAGACCTTGCCGTCCTTCTTCACGATGGTCTCGGCGAACTCGTCGACCGTGTCGGCGCCGGTGGAGGTGTGCATCCAGCCGTCGTGGCTGTTGAAGCCCTGGTAGACGAAGAACTGGCCCCAGGTCGCCGCGCCATAGGCGTCCAGGCCCTCGTCGCTGGTCATCTGCAGCTCGGAGCGGAAATAGAACGAGGTGTGCGGATTGATCAGCAGCATGGCGTGGCCGTCCCTGGTCACCTGCGGACCCAGAGCCACGCCATTCGAGCCGGAGGGTTCCTTGAACTTCAGGGTCTCCGCCTCGGCGAGCGCGAGCTTGGTCGCCATGGCCGGTGAGCGCGCCACCTTCGGATCGCCGTAGAAGGCCTCGAGCTGGGGCAGGGCGACGTACTTCTCGATGTCGCCGCCGATGCTGCCTTCCGTGAAGCTGAGCGCCATCCAGGGCTCGAACCGCGCGATCACCTTCGGATGGGTCTGCGGATGGGTGGCGAGATAGAAGTTGAGGCCGTCGGCCCAGCTGTCCATCAGCGCCTTCAGCCAGGCGGGGCTGGCGGTATATTTCGCTTTCAGGTCAACGGGATCGACGAACAGCTTGTAGCGCAGGTCGGCCCAGATCGCCGCCTGACCCTCGGCTTCGGCCGTGCGGCCGAGCTGGGTCAGGTAGTTGGTCTCGATGCGATTGAAGTCGTCTTCCGCCTGGGCGTAGATCATGCCGAACACCGCGTCGGCGTCGGTCTTGCCGTGGATATGGGCGATGCCCCAGTCGTCGCGCACGATGGTCACCCGCGCCGCCTCGGCTTTCAGCCGGGTGAGTTCGCCGTGCGGCTTGCGGGCAGGCGCCGCCTGAACCGACCCAGCCATCAGCCCGGCCGCCGCCGCCAGCAGGATCAGACGCAAACTCGACATGGAATTGGCCCCGCAAATCGTGGGGCGGACCTTCGCGAGCGCAGCGGGGGAATGCAAGACGCCCGTAAAAAAGGAACGCCGCCGATCGGAAGATCGGCGGCGCCAAGGCTTCTCGGAACTTGTTCGACGATCAGGCGGTCATGGCGACCGTGGGGCGCTGGCGGCGGAGCGCCGCGCCAGCCAGGCCGAAACCGCCGATCATCAGGGCCCAGGTCGCGGGCTCCGGAACGCCGCCGACCGTGCTGCCGAGAAACTCGACACGCAGGCCGCTCGGGTTGCCGCTTTCCTGACCGAAGTTGATGACGTCGAAGGTGATGGTGTTCGTGCCCGCCTGGAACGCCGGAGACGACGCCGCGAAGTCGGCCCAGGAGTTGAAGTTGCCGATCGACGGGCCGTCCTGGGAGCCCAGGATCGTTGTGTCGTTGACCTTGATCCATTGGATGCCGTTGTCGGCGGCGAACTGGCCGAACAGGCTCGCGCCGGCGGCTTGGTCGGCGGTCAGGTCGAAGCTCAGCGAATATTGGTAGAAGCCGGCGTTGCGCGGATCGACGGAGTCGGCGGCGTTCGCGGTCGGGGTGATCCAGCGCGAAGCCGTGTCGTCGGCTTCGGACAGCCACGGGCCGTTCAGCGGAAACTGGCCCTCCGTGCCGCTGATGTAGGCCGGCCCACCGTCCAGGGTCCAATGGGTGTCGACGCCGTTCGGCGCCTGCGCCCCGGCGTCGGTGACGCCCGTGTTGTAGAGCCCGACAATGGACGCCGCCTGCGCCGCGCCCGTCAGCGCCAGGGCGCTCGCCGTGACGGCCACGAAAGCCATGATCTTCATTCTGACGCCCCTTTGAAGCTGACCGGTTCTGATCCACCAGGACCAGGGATCGGAGCGTCACCGCACGAACCGTGCCAGAGCTCGGACCGGCGGGTTGCCGCAGATCAAGGCGGCGCGACCGGTTCGGGCGTTCCGTCATGAGCGGAGGTCGCATGGAACGAAATGAAGCGATGGGCGCCGGGAGCGCGGCGCGTGAGACGGTCTACACCTGCCCGATGCATCCCGAGGTTCGATCGTCCCGAC
>JAFEDM010000477.1 GCA_018241625.1 Pseudomonadota bacterium
CCGCGACCGACAACAATTGCAAGAACGGCGCGAACAAGCTGGGCTGCCCCAACTACACCTTCACCAGCGCCACCGGCACCACGCCGACCTTCCCGGTCTCGACCTGCGTCAGCGAGCGCGTCGGCTCCGACGCCTTCAACGACAATGCGCCGTCCAGCAGCTACGTGGGCTTCGTCTACACGCCGCCCGCGACCGAAGGGAACAACTGCATCGGCACGGCGATCCAGCCGCTGACCAGCAACAAGACCGCGCTCCACAACACCATCGGCACGCTCACCGCCAACGGCTCGACGGCCGGCGCCATCGGCGTCGAGTGGGGCTGGTACATGATCTCCCCCAACTGGGGCTCGCTGTGGCCCTCGGGCAGCCAGCCGGCGTCCTATGGCACCGACAAGCTGATCAAGGCGGTGATCATCATGACCGACGGCGCCTTCAACACCGTCTACTGCAAGGGGGTGATCTCGGGCGTCAACTCGGCCACCGACGGCAGCGCCGGGTCGCAGAAATACCACTCCAACTGCGCCTCGCCGAACGGCGACAGCTTCACCCAGGCCCAGACCCTCTGCAACAACATGAAGGCCCCGCCCTACAATGTGGTGGTCTACACGGTGGCCTTCCTGCACGGCGGCGCCGACCCGCAGGCCCAGGCGATCCTAGCCAACTGCGCCACCGACGCGGCGCACGCCTATGTGCCTTCGACCGGGGCCTCGCTGACGACGGCCTTCCAGTCGATCGCCGCGGACCTGAACAAGCTGCGGATCTCGAAGTAGCGTCGTCCGCTTCCAGTCGCGGAAGACGATCGGAGAGGGTTGGCCGGCGCCAGCCCTCTCCTTCTTTTTTGGCGTGCCGGAACCCGCCCGGATCAGGCCAGCTTGATCTCCCGCAGCCGCTCCTGAAGGTACTCGTCGGCGGTGATCGGCGTGGGGTAGCGGTCCGGATGCGCCGCATCGATGCAGTTCGGCAGGGTCCGGATGCAGTAGTCCGAATTGAAGTGCAGGAAGAAGGGCGTCGAATATCGCGGCACGCCCCGGCGCTCCGGCGCGGGATTGACCACCCGGTGCGTCGTCGACGGCAGGCGGTGGTTGGTCAGCCGCTGCAGCATGTCGCCGATGTTGCAGACCAGCGAGCCCGGCGGCGGGTTGATCGGCAGCCACTGGCCGTCGCGGTCCAGCACCTCGAGGCCCGCTTCCTCAGCGCCCAGCAGCAGGGTGATGACGTTGATGTCCTCGTGCGCGCCGGCGCGGATATGCGGCCCGTCCTTTGGCACCGGGGGATAGTGCAGCAGGCGCAGGATCGAATTGCCGAAGTCGACGGTGTCGTCGAAGAAGTGGCGCTCCAGGCCCAGATAGACGGCGATCGCTTCCAGCACCTTCAGGCCCATGGCGTCGAGCGCGCCGTAGAGCCAGCCGACGTTCTGGTGGAAGCTGGGGATTTCGGCGTCCGGCCAGACGTTGTCGGCCATGTGGTCGCGGTATTTGTGGCCGGGCGGCAGGTCGCGGCCGACGTGCCAGAATTCCTTCAGGTCGTAGTGGGTATGGCCCTTGGCGGTCTCGATTCCGAACGGCGTGTAGCCGCGCTGGCCGCCGACGGGCAGCTTGTATTGCAGCTTCTTTTCCTCGGGCAGGGCGAAGAACGCCTTGGCGTCGCCGATGGCCGCCTCGATGCGGTCCTGCGGCAGGCCGTGGTCGCTGATCACCGCGAAGCCGAACCGGGCGAACGAGCCGCCCAGCTTGTCGGAGAAGGCCTGGAAATTCCCGTCGAACTCGCGGAACGAGACGGGATCGATGCGGGCGGGAAGGGTGTGCGCTTGGCTCATTTGGAGCCTTCTACACCCGCTCCTTCGACCGCTCCACCCGCGCCCCCGCGGCTGGCTCGCGCGGCCCCTTGGCGACCTTCTTCGCCCGCGCGTCCTCCTCGGCCTCTTCGGCGGCGATGCGGGCCATCTCGGCCATCAGCACCTTTTCGGTGGTCTCGCGGCTGTCGCGCGAGGCCATGACGTAGCGGTCCTCCTCGCCGGCCAGCGGCGCCAGCTCCTTCCAGATCGCCGCGTCCTGCTCGCGGAACAGGCTGGCCGCCCGGCTGGCGCGCCGCTCCGAAAGCCCCAGCTTCAGCAGCGCGCGGCGCCCGTAGTTCAGCGCGCTCTCGAAGGTTTCCCGCTCCACCTCCACGCCCGGCGTCTTGATCAGCTCGTAGGCGTGGCGGCGGTCGAAGGCGCGGGCGAAGATCGCCAGGTGCGGGAAGGCGGCGCGGGCCTGCTCGACCATCTCGATGGCCTTGTCGCGGTCGTCGATGGCGACCAGCAGCAGCTTGGCCTTTTCCGCGCCGGCGGTGCGCAACAGGTCGATGCGGCTGGCGTCCCCATAGTGCACCCGCCAGCCGAAGCGCCGCAGGATCTCGATCTGCTCGATCGAGTTCTCCAGCAGCACGACCTTGAAGTTGTTGGCCAGCAGCAGGCGGGTGGCGATCTGGCCGAAGCGGCCGAACCCCGCGACGATCACGTCCGGATCGCCCTCGTCGAACGGGATCTCTTCCGGCGTCTCGCCCTCCTCGTCGCGGCTGAGGATCAGCCGGTCGTAGGCGGCGGTGACGATTGGCGTCGCGGCCATGGAGACCGCGACCACGGCGGTCAGCAGGCGGGCCAGCTGCCCGTCCATGACATGCGCGCCCACCACGAAGCCCAGCAGCACGAAGGCGAACTCGCCGCCCTGCGCCAGGCCCACGGCGGTGGTCAGGGCCACCCGAGGCGGCGAGCGGAACAGCCGGCCGCAGATGTACATGGCGAAGGTCTTGACGACGATCAGCCCGACGACCGCCACGGCGATCTCCAGCGGATGCTGGCGCACCAGGCCCAGGTCCAGCTCGGCGCCGACGGTGATGAAGAACAGGCCGAGCAAGAGGCCGCGGAACGGCTCGATGTCGGTCTCCAGCTCCTGGCGGAATTCGCTGTCGGCCAGCACCACCCCGGCCAGGAAGGCGCCCAGCGCCGGCGACAGGCCGACCAGCTCCATCAGCGCCGCCACGGCCACGACGATCAGCAGGGCCGCGCCGGTGAAGATCTCGCGCAGGCGCGCCGCGGCGATGAAGCGGAACAGCGGTCGGGTGAGGTAGCGCCCGCCGCCGACCACCAGGGCGACCGAGGCGAACTCCGCGGCCACCCGCGCCCAGGCGGGCAGACCGCCGAGGGCGCCGCTCGCCTGCGGCTGGACGGCGGCGACGCCGACCGGCGCCAGCAGCGGCAACAGGGCGAACAGCGGGATCACCGCCAGGTCCTGGAACAGCAGGACCCCGAACGAGGCCTCGCCGACCGGCCCCTGCCGCACGCCCTTCTCCTCCAGGCTCTGCAGCACGATGGCGGTGGACGACAGCGCCAGGATCAGGCCGGTCGCGAACCCCAGCCGCCAGTCCAGGCCGAAAGCCAGCGAGCCCGCGCCCACCAGGACGGCCGTGGCCAGGAGCTGGGCCGTGCCGACGCCGAAGATCGCCGTGCGCATCCGCCACAGCAGGGCCGGGCGAACCTCCAGCCCGATGAGGAACAAAAGGATCACCACGCCGAACTCGGCGAAGGTCTTCACGTCGGCCTCGGCGCCCACCAGGTTGAGCGCGAAGGGCCCGATCAGCAGGCCAGCGATCAGGTAGCCCAGCACCGAGCCCAGGCCGAGCCGCTTGGCGATCGGCACGGAGATCACGCCGGCGGCCAGGTAGACCATGGCCTGGACCAGGCTCGCGTAGCCGTTCACGAGGCAGCTCGAAGGATGGGCATGGGCCGCATGGAGCCCGCCCGGTCGCCTCTTGGCCAGCCTTTTTCTTCCGGCTCAGCCGCCTTGCCCGTTCCCAGATGCTGCGTTGCGGCGTAAAGGGCGCCCATGGCCAGCAAGACAGTGAAAGACGCCGCCGACGCGCTCTCGGGCGTGCTGTTCGACGGCATGACGATCATGGCGGGCGGCTTCGGCCTCTGCGGCATCCCCGAGCACTTGATCGCGGCGATCCGCGAGCACGGGGTCAAGGACCTGACGGTCGTCTCGAACAACTGCGGGGTCGACGACTTCGGCCTGGGCGTGCTCCTGGCCGGCGGCCAGATCCGCAAGATGATCAGCTCCTACGTTGGCGAGAACAAGCTGTTCGCCGAGCTCTACCTCTCGGGCAAGCTGGAGCTGGAGTTCAACCCGCAGGGCACGCTGGCCGAACGCATCCGGGCCGGCGGCGCAGGCATCCCCGCGTTCTTCACCAGGACCGGCGTCGGCACCCTGGTGGCCGAGGGCAAGGAAGTCCGCGAGTTCGACGGCGAGAAATATGTGATGGAGCGCGGCCTGACCGCCGACCTCGCCATCGTCAAGGCCTGGAAGGGCGACCACGAGGGCAACCTGATCTACCGGATGACCGCGCGGAACTTCAATCCGATGATGGCCACCGCCGGCAAGGTGACCCTGGCCGAGGTCGAACAGCTGGTCCCGACCGGCACGCTGGACAAGGACAAGATCCACACGCCCGGCATCTACGTCGACCGCATCTTCCAGGGCGCGGCCTTTGAGAAGCGAATCGAGCAGCGCACCATCCGTACGCAGGAGACCGCGTAATGCCTTGGACCCGTGACCAGATGGCGGCCCGCGCCGCCATGGAACTGCGCGACGGCTTCTATGTGAACCTCGGCATCGGCATCCCGACCCTGGTGGCCAATTACATCCGACCGGGCGTGTCTGTGACCCTGCAGAGCGAGAACGGCATGCTGGGCATGGGGCCGTTCCCCACCGAGAACGAGGTCGACGCCGACCTGATCAACGCTGGCAAGCAGACCATCACCGAACTGCCGATGAGCAGCTATTTCAGCTCCGCCGACAGCTTCGCCATGATCCGCGGCGGCCACATCGACCTGTCGATCCTGGGGGCCATGCAGGTGTCCCAGACCGGCGACCTGGCGAACTGGATGGTGCCCGGCAAGATGGTCAAGGGCATGGGCGGCGCCATGGACCTGGTGGCCGGCGTCAAGCGCGTGGTCGTGGTCATGGAGCACACCGAAAAGACCGGCGCGCCCAAGCTGCTGCGCGCCTGCACCCTGCCGCTCACCGGCCAGGGCGTGGTGGACGTGGTGATCACCGACCTCGGCGTGTTCGACGTCAGCCGGGGCCGCAAGCCGCTCACCCTGCTCGAACTCGCGCCCGGCGTGGCGCTGGACGAGGTCAAGGCCAAGACCGAGGCCGCCTTCGAGGTGGCCCAGACCGTCGCGGCCTAGGAAGCGGCCACGGCCGACGGGGGGCTTCAGGTCCCGGGCTGCGCGCCGGTGTCGATCTTGTAGGGGCGCGCCGCCTGCGCCTGGCGGGTCGCGGCCTGGTCCACCCGGCGCTGCTCGGTGAGCTCCTGCTGGGTGAAGCACATCCGCTTGTGGAACAGGGTGCCCAGCACCGTCTCCTCGGAACAGACCAGCTTCTTGTTCGCGACCGCCACCTTGTCGGCGGGCCGGGGCGTGACGACCAGCGGGCTGACCGACCTCGTCCCGGCGATCCCCGTTGGGCTCGCGGCGCTGGCCGGCGCGGCCTGCATCATCATGGCGGCGGCGGTGAGGGCGGCTAGGATCACGATGGTTCTCCCCGGCGATGACCAGCCGCCAGCCTATCGGATCACGTCGTTCTGTCTATCGTGGGCCTACTGCGGCAGGCCGGAGTTGGCGTCATAGGGCCGGAAAGCCTGCGCCTTGCGCAGATATTCCTGGCTTTCGCGCTTGTGGTCCTCGATCTCTTCGGCCGTGCCGCACATCCGCTTGGGGAACAGGGTGCCCAGCACCTGCTCGTCCGAGCAGATCAGCTTCTTCTGCGCGACCTGGGCCTTCTCCTGGGGCGTCGGCGTGACGGTCAGCGGGCTGACCGACCTTGTCCCGGGAATGCCGGCGGGCGCCGGAGAGCTCGCCGGCGCGGCCTGCATCATCAGGGCGGCGGCGGTGAGGGCGGCGACGATCATGGCTTTCCCCGAGATGCGGACAGCCCAGGCAAGCTAGACGATTACGCCGTTCTGTCCACCGACCGAGGTTGGCTATGGTGTAGGCGAAGGCGGTCGGGCGCCTCCGCCCAAGTGATTTCCGGCCTGGGGTAACCGCCGGCCCATCCGCGCCGTATATCCAGGTGACCCCAGAACACACCGATGGCATCCTCAGCACCCATGAAGACCCAGCTTTTCGCGGCCGTGGCCGCCGCCGTTTCGCTCTTCGCCGCCAACGCCGCCATGGCGGCCGCCCCGCCGCTGCCGTCGCCCAAGGTCGACGCGCCGGCGGCCGCGGCCGGCAAGATGGAGACCGCCGTGCTGTCCGGCGGCTGCTTCTGGGGCGTCCAGGGCGTGTTCCAGCACGTGAAGGGCGTGAAGCAGGTGCTGTCCGGCTACTCCGGCGGGCCGGCCATGGCGGCGCACTACGAGATGGTCAGCACCGGGACCACCGGTCACGCGGAATCGGTCCAAATCACCTTCGATCCGCACCAGATCAGCTATGGCGAGATCCTGCGGATCTTCTTCACGGTCGCCACCGACCCGACCCAGGTCAACATGCAGTTCCCCGACGAGGGGCCGCAGTACCGGGGCGAGATCTTCTACGCCACGCCGGACCAGAAGCGCGTGGCCGAGGCCTATATCCAGCAGCTGAACGAAGCCCATGTGTTCCGGAAGCCGATCGCCACCCGCGTCGACCCGCTCAAGGGCTTCTATAAGGCCGAGGACTACCACCAGGACTACCTGACCCGGCATCCGCAGCAGCCCTATATCGCCACCTACGACATCCCGAAGGTCGCGGCGCTGCGCGAGGTGTTCCCCGACCGCTACGTCGCCAAGCCGACCCTGGTGTTCCCGGGCTAGGTCAAAGCTTCGGGACCACCCGGTCGCCCGGCTTCCATTCCGGGCTCGGATAGCCGGTCTTCGGATCGCGCGGTTGCGGACGGAAATCCTCGCCCACGAACATGTCCAGGGTCCGGCTGTGCTTGCGGTCCAGCCAGATGTCGTCGATCTCGGGCCGCAGGACGCGGGCGAAGTCGGCCGCCATCTCGGTGTTGAACCAGCCCTCGTAGGCCACCGCCAGCACCCGCTGGCCGTTGGCGGCGTCCAGCGGCGCGCTGGCCTCCGCCTGGTTGCCGGCCTTCTGCCCGCGAACCCAGATCACCAGCTTGGGCGCCAGCGGGCGGCCGAAGTAGTCGCGGCCGTAATAGGCGAGCGCGTCGTAGAGGAAGCGGTTGTTCACCGCTACGGCCGAGACGCCGCCGATCTGCTCGCTGCGGGCCTTGCGCACCACCGCCTGGGCCGTCTGGTCCCAGCCGCGGGCGCGCTTCAGGCTGTTGGCCTGGCCCAGGCTGTCGGCGAGCCGCGGGTCCATGACCATGGCGAAGAAGCCGGCGGCGATCGCGCCCTGGATGACCAGCGCCGCCACTGCCCACCGATGGGCCCGCCAGCGGGTCAGCCACGCGGCGACCAGCACCGCGCCCGCCAGATAGCTGGCGCCGGACCAGTTGGCGTTGGCGCGGCTGACGAAGGCCTGAGCCGCGACGATCAGGATCGGCGGCAGGGTGAAGCAGAGCAGCAGGATGTCGGCGGCCAGCAGCTTTCGGCGCACCGCCAGCACGACCGCCCCTGCCAGCAGCACCGCGAACGGAATCGGCCCGAAGACGGCGAACTGGGTTCCCAGGAATTCGCCCAGTTCCGGCAGGTTGAACAACTGCCGCCCGGCCCAGTTCGCATCGGCGGCGGTGTGCTGGAAGGTGGCGAATCCGTGGGCGGCGTTCCACGCCAGGTTGGGCGCCAGGACGGCGGCGAAGATCAGGATGGCCAGGCCCGCGGCGGGCGCGGACCAGCTACGGCGCGCGGTCTTCGACACCGCCAGGTGCAGGGCGATCCCGATCACCGCGTAGACGGCGGCGTATTTGCTGAGGAAGGCCAGGCCCAGCGCCGCGCCCAGGCCGGCCGCCAGGCCGAGCCTGCGCCGCCCCTCCGCGCCCTGCAGGTGGGCGTAGGCCAGCAACGCCAGGCTGAGGAAGAACAGCAGCGGCGCATCCGTGGCCACAACCGTGGCGGACAGCTGGATGCCCGGCGCCAGGGCATAGAGCGCCGCCGCCAGCAGGGCCGTGCGCCCGTCGTAGAGCCGGCGCGCCAGCAGAAAGACCGTGAACGCCGCGCCGCCCTGGAACAGTGCGGCGGGTAGCCGCACCCAGGGCTCCAGGTCGCCCCCGAAGGCCGTCGCGGCGCGGATCGCCCAGGCGATCATCGGCGGCTTCGAGAAGTAGCCGAAGGCCAGGCTGCGGGACCAAAGCCAGTACTGGGCCTCGTCGGGATAGAGTTCGAGCGGTGTACGGAAGAGTGCGATCAGCCGGATCAAGGTGAGGCCGCCCACCAACAGCATGGCTGTACGGGTTTGGGCCTCCTGTTCGGAGATCTGGGCGGGGTCCGGCGTCCGTGGGCTTACCATCGGCCGGTCTCCTAACCTCAAGCGGGCGCCTGTGGCAGGGGCGCCGGCGCCACAGTGCGTGGCTTTACGGCGTCATCCCGCCCAACAGCGGCCACAACCGTAGCAAAACCGTCACCATCGGATGCCAATTGCACGCTATACGGCTAAATCAAGACTGCGGAGTCGTCTGGGGTGACGTCTCCGGGGCTGTTCCAGAGGGGATATCAATGCAACTGAAACTGAACCGCGCGCTCTGCGCGAGCACCGCCCTGGTTACGGGTCTGCTCATGGCGTCGGGCGCGCTTGCGCAATCGACCGCCACCCAGGTGCAAGAGCTGGTCGTCACCGGCGCGCGCGGCCAACCGACCGTCTCGGGTGTGATCACCCAGGTCCAAGAGGCCAAGGACGAGTCGATCGTCAATCACGAGTTCTTCGACCACCAGCAGGCCGGTCAGAACTTCGCCCAGCTGATCAACCTGCTGCCGGGCGTGAACTACACCTCGGAAGACGCGACGGGTAACCTGTCGGGCGACATCCGCATCCACGCCTTCGACGGCGCCCACATCGGCGTGACGATCGACGGCGTGCCGGTGAACGATTCCGGCAACTACGCCGTGTTCCCGGGCGAATACCTGCTGCCGGAAATCACCGACCACATCACCGTCAACATGGGCGCGACCTCGGTCGACAGCCCGACGGCCTCGGCGGTGGGCGGCACGGTCGACATCGTGTCCAAGATCCCGACCAAGGACCGTGAGCTGATCCTGGCCCCGACCGTCGGCAGCAACAACTTCACCCGCTACTACGGCGAAGTGGAAAGCGGCGAAGTCGGCCCCTGGGGTACGCGGATGTACCTCTCGGCCAACTACGACCACGCCGACAAGTGGGTCGGCAACGGCGACGAAATGAAGGAAGGCTTCGACGGGCGCATCTATCAGCCCCTGAAGGGCACCGACTTCGTCAGCCTGGCCTTCAGCTACCTGGTCGAGCACGACTACTTCTATGAAACCTCCTCCCCGGCCCAGTTCGCCAACGTGGCGGCCGGCGCCGGCAAGAACACGCTCGACTGGAACAACCAGTGGGCGGTTCCGACCGTCACGCCGGGCAAGGCTGACGCCACCCCGACCGGCACTGGCCCGGGCTTCCTGCAAAGCAGCTCCGACACCAACTTCTGGGCCCTGCACCCGAACCCGGTGATCTTCGGCACCATCCGCGGCACGTCCAAGTTCACGCTGATGGACAACCTGACGCTGACCTTCGACCCGTCGTTCTTCTACACCCTCGCCAACGGCGGCGGCTCGACGGCGATCTCGGAAACCGACCCGCGCCTGATCGGCAACAGCAAGACGGCCAAGGGCGTCGACCTGAACGGCGACGGCGACACGCTGGACACCGTCAACCTCTACACGCCGAACAACACCAACACCCGTCGCTTCGGCCTGCTCACCTCGGTCCTGTGGGACCTGGACGAGCACAACCACTTCTCGCTGGGCTACACCCTCGACTACGCCATGCACCGCCAGACCGGCGAGTACGGCTACATCGACCCGGTCACCGGCATGCCGGGCTCGGTGTTCGGCGGCAAGGACGGCTGGGGCTCGACGAAGGTTGCGACGGCAGACGGCAGCTTCCTGCGCGGCCGCGACCGTCACTCGATCGCCATGCTGAACCAGGTCGCCGTGAACTACATCGGCAAGTTCATGGACGATAAGCTGCACATCAACATCGGCGTGCGCGACCCCTACTTCACCCGCAAGCTGGAGCAGTTCTGCTACACCTACAACGGCACCAGCGCGTACTGCGACACGGTCGATCCGGCCGCCGTCCTGGCCGCCTACAACGCCAGCGTCGCGGCGGGGAACACCAACGCCCTGTCCACCCTGCTGTTCGGCAAGACCGGCTCGATCACGTTCAACTCCCTCACCAAGACGCCGAACTTCCGCGCCCCGTTCAACCAGACCTTCCACTTCGACAAGGTCCTGCCGAACGCCGGCGTCAGCTATCGGATCAACGACGACCAGCTGGTCTACGCCACCTACGCGGAAGGCTTCTCGGCGCCGAAGACCGACGACCTCTATTCGTCGACCACCGCCGTCGTTCAGCCTGAAACCTCGCAGAGCTATGCGGTCGGCTGGCGCTACCAGTCGCACGTGGTGACCACCTCGCTCAGCGCCTGGGATGTCGAGTATTCCAACCGGATCGTGCAGTCCTTCGACCCGAACGATCCGACCGTGTCGATCGACCGCAACATCGGCGACGTGCGCATCTACGGCCTCGACCTCGAAGCCGGCGCCCGTCCGTTCGAGCACTTCTCGATCTACGCTTCGGGCGAATACACGCACTCCGAAGTGAAGAGCGACGAAATCGTGGCCGCTGTCGGCTCCACCTCCATCGCCCTGCCCACCAAGGGCAAGGAACTGGTGCTGACGCCGAAGTACACCTTCGCGGCCAACGCGCGGTACGACTTCGGCTGGGTCGATATCGGCGCCAACGTGAAGTACCAGGGCAAGCGCTGGATCGACGACCTGAACACGGCTCAGATGCCCGACATCACCACCGTGAACGCCGACGCCCGCATGCCGCTGACGTGGTGGGGCCTGCAGAACACCTATCTGCAGTTCAACATCTATAACCTGACCAACACGCGTCAGCCCACGCGGGTGTCGTCGGTGACG